>JBDKRX010000028.1:0-48544 GCA_039683175.1 Phycisphaerales bacterium | reverse complement strand
AGCCAGAGCATCCCCTGCGAATTCGACTGAGGGGTCCCGGACGAGTTGACCCGGGGTTCCACCAACGTCGTTTCCGTGGAATCCTCGTCTTCGATGTATGTGAATGTCAGTTGTCCCGTGACGGCCGGACTGCCTTTCGCTCCCGCGGAGCCCAGTTCCAGCCCGTCCAGAAGGTCCTTCTCCATGTCGATTACGTACGTCAGGGCCGTTGCGTCGGATTGCACGACGACCCTGGCCTGGCCCGCTCGTTCCTCGTATTGTGTTTCGAACCACAACCGCTGCTCGGCGGCGTCACGCCGGACCGTGTCGATCGAGTGCAATCCCTGCCACGGGCGGGCGAGCCCTTTGAAGAAGCTGCCGCCGGCATACCGCGCGACGACGTGGTTGTCCTGGTCGTAGACGACCGCCCCGTCCTTCGTGTCCACCGCCCGCAGCTTGTTCCCGACGCGAAGTTCGAGCCAGGGGTAATAGAGTCGGCTGGCCGCATACACCAGGGGCAGGCGACCCGTCCCTGTGAGCGTGACTCCGCTGATTTGCCCGTGGATACGGAAGTACGTCCGGCCGTGGCGATGAATCGCGTCCCGCTCATCGACCCGGCGTGCGCTCTGCGGCCAGCCGAATTGGAAGTATTCCTCTTCGAGGACATTCAGGTGGCGGTCTACTTCCTGGGTTTTGTGTTCTTCGTTCCCTTCCCGTCTGCACATGATGAGCAGACCTTTCTCCGTCGAGGACCGGGCGACGTCATATGCAGCGCCGTCACCTGGAAGGGCGGTACGTCTCTCGACCTGCGAGAGGAAGTTGCTCAAGCCCGGCGAATCGGTCGGCAGCCGCCGGACGCTCAGATCCTCTTCCCACGTGCGATGATTCTTGACGTGCACGGTGTTCGTGCGGTAGTCGAAATGATAGTTGGCGAACTGGTTCTGCAGGACCAGGGATTCGGCGTTCTCGCCCGAGTCATCGAATTGCACCAGCCTCATCATGACGGCCTGACGCGGTCCCTCCGGGAAGTAGTACCAGCGGTCCGAAGGGGCGAGATCGGCCTGGCGACTCACAAGGGCCGACCGGGGATTGGGGATCTCAGAAGGAAGGTTAACGCGGCGACTCGAACCTTCCCTCATCGATCCCCAATCTCCGATCGACCCGACCCCCACCACGACCACGGCCGCCAGTGTGAGGATGCCGGCTTTGCTCGTGGCCGTTGCCAGCAGGGTGGCCGTCGGACCCACCGACAGCGTAGACGCTGTGATGGAGATTTCCGCCGCCGTCGCCTTGGTGGCCGCGGTCATCTTGCCGAAGAGGACCAGAGCCATAATCAAGGCGCCCTTGCCAAGTCCGTGTCGGGACAACCGGCTGGTGAGGGCCTTCTTGGCACGATAGAACAGGGCACGCGCCCCGATCTCTGAGCAATCCATGAGCTTGCTGATGTCGGCGTAGGACATCTGGTCGTAGCACCGCATCGTCAGAATGGCCCGCTGACGGGGCTCCAGCGACTCGATGCAGCGCAGGACGATCTGTTTGAGTTCGTCGGTGACCGCGTTGGCCAGGGCGTCGTTGCTGTGTCGATGGCCGGGCAGATCGTCGTCCTGATCCGTGTACTGAGCCGGCAGCTCGCGTTCTCCGATCTCGGAGAGGCTTTTCGTTTTGCGCCGCCACTGTCGGCCGAAGTGGTTCCGCACCTTGTTGAACGCGATGCCCTGGAGCCACGCCCAAAACCTGTCCGTTTGGCGTAATTTTCCGAACAGCCGCAACATTTCTAAAATCGTCTCCTGCACAATGTCCTGCGTCAGGTCTTCCTGAAGCGTCAGGCGAAACACGTACTCGTGCAAGCGGACCCTCACTGTCTCAGCCAGACGGTTTAGACTCTCCCTGTCGCCGAGCCGAGCCTTCCTGACCAACTCGAGGGTATCACATTCGCACGAGTTCATTTGTCACATATAAGTCTGACGACCGGGAGCAACGTGACGCCGAATTCTTCTGTTTCTGAGAATTTTTTCGGCTCAATGTGCGGCCGCCCCAAGCAGATTCCTGCGTGGGGGTCGCCACCCCATGCCCAGTCGCTGATTCAATGGGTGCTACAGGTCCCGTAGGTCTTATAGACGCTACAAACCCTATCTGGATCGGCCCCGCCGAGACGGCATGCGCGCCGCGCATCACCCCCATTAGTTGTCGTCACCGTTTGAAGTGGTCAAAAGCCCGTCAAGCCGGGCGAGGGCGGGGCTGCGTACCAGCCGTTCGGATCGCTCCCGTCCGCCGCGGAATCGCTGCGATTCAGGGAGTACCCCATCCCATCGGTCAGATCGGACCAGCCGTCTTCGTACTCGAAGCTCTCGATGACTTCTCCCGCCGCATCGATCAGCTCGATCTTCTCTCCCGCGTTGTTCAGGTTGCCCGCGAACTGGCCGAGAACCGGCAGCTCGTTGCCGTATCGGGCCTCGAAGACCGCGATGTCTCTTACGAGCAGGCAGCAACCTCCCGCGGGCAGCTCGAAGCTGGGGAAGGCGTACTCGATCCCCTCGGTGAACCGGACGAGGTTCAGATCGATCGTCTCGGCGCCGACGTTGGCCAGCTCGATGAACTCTGCATTCGGATCGTCCGCGGGATTGTACATGATCTCACGGATCCGCAGGCTTTCGGCCACGGGTCCGACCGCGAAGACCGCTTCGTTCAAGGGGCTCCAGACGCCGCCGCTGAGGGTCCTGGCTCTGACCCGCACACTGGCGGTCAGTTGGATCGGCTGCGTGTACGACTGGGCCCACACGGCGTTGACGGCCCCGCCGGCCAGGCGGGGATCGGAACCGTCCAGCGTGTAATAGATCGCGCCGCTGCCGGCCGACAGGTGCACAGAGAAACTGCCGGCGACGTGGCCGCCTCGCTGGTTAAACGCCGGCGGGTCGACCGCGGGATACCAGCCGACCGTCTTGAACTGGCCCAGAACAGTCGCGGTTCGCGTCGGCAGATAGTTGTCGATGATGCGACTCACCTCCGCGTCCCAGTGTGCCTTCGTATAGGGCGTGTTACGTTGTGCATCACCCCAGCGGGCGGATTCCGCAATGATCGCCAGCTCGATCTGCGAGGCTCGTCTCTGAATGCGGGCGATCGACGCGGCGGGCGTCAGCAGCCCATCGTTGAAGAAGTGCCGATACACATGGTCCGCAAAAAGCGTGCGGTACTCCGCGTTGTTTCTCGCCAGTTGCTCGTGGAGCCAGTGCGGATTGAAGTACGCCCACTGCGCTCCGGCGGTCGTGTACGGTGTGACGAGATTCGTCTCGCTCTGGGAGACGCCCAGCGTGTGCTCGTTGTCGTGCTGGAACCACTTCCACCCATCCGGGTTCTCGCGGCTGTAAACGCCGAAGGTG
The DNA here is from genome assembly GCA_039683175.1 of Phycisphaerales bacterium. Classification (GTDB taxonomy): domain Bacteria; phylum Planctomycetota; class Phycisphaerae; order Sedimentisphaerales; family Anaerobacaceae; genus PLanc-01. Next base: position 45,188 of record JBDKRX010000028.1, on the reverse strand, counting down.
TTGTTGGGCCGGCCGACGAACCGCGACCCCGGTCCGTCCCGGTCGCCTGTGTAGTAGTCGATAATCATGAAGTCGGCCAGGTTGTCGGGATCGAGCAGACGTTCGTAGCCGGGATTGGGAGTCCCGTCGGGATTCAAGCCCTGGATCTGGAAGTAGCGAGCGTTGTCGGCCAGGCCTGCGATCGCGGCGTTGTAGAGACGCCGGTAGGCGTCCGTGGTGCCGTCGGTGGCCACCATGGAGTACGAGCCGCTCTCCGACTTCATCACATCGAAGTCCTCTTTGTCGCCGCCGAGATAGGATGCAGCGAAGGATGCTTCCGACCGCTCCTGCGTTTGGTAAAGGCCCCAGTACTGGCCGTTGAGGTACAGGTGATAATAGCGGCTCCGCGTGTGGGGGGGCCCCATTTCGCCCTGGAGGTCCCGCGAGAAGACCTCGCGAACCATCGTGTTCTGACTATCCCCCTGGAAGGCCCACGAGTAGTTCTGGCTCGTTCGCAGATCGACGCACTCGAATTCGTCGGTTCCCTCGTCGCCGAAGAGGGGGAACTTCAGCCGGGACTGACCATACTCAGAACGGAAGAACAGGCGGAAGGCATGTTTGGGGTTCCAGGAAGTCCGGCTGAAACCTCCTCGAATCCGCAGACCTGCGTCGATCTGGAATCCTTCGCTGCCGTCCGGGTTCAGCAACTCGACGGATACAGGTCGTTCCCACGCGTCGCCTTCCGCTTCGGCGTGCGTGTAGATGCCGTTCTGCGCGCCGAACAGGTTGTCCAGCGTCGTCACCAGCGAGATGGAGGGGATCGCCAGCAATGCGTCGTCCACGAGGTCTCCGTACTTGGCGTTGTTGACGACGTCGGGATCCATGCCGTAATCCATTGCCTGGCCGCCGCCGCTGGAAGGCCAGCCCGTGCCCGGCGTGGTGCCGCCTGAAGACTGCCGAATCACGTCCTGGACGAAGATGTACGTCCGCGTGGCGATGGCCGAGGATTTCCATTCGGACTTGATCGCCTTGGCTCGCAGGCAGGTAGTCCTGGCGACGCGCAACGGCTGCGTGTAGAGCGTGCCTGTGGGCATCCGGCCGCCCAGAACGTAGGGTTCGCCGCCGTCGGTGGTGTAGTAGATGGATGCCCCCTCGGTCGACGTGCTGATCGTCACGAGGAATTCGCCCTCGCAGAATCCCGCTTCCGGACTGAACTGCGGTTTCTCGGCGATCCCCTCATAGACCGCGACGTTCGCGGCCTTCGGCGTGGGCTGCGCGAGCGACTGCCACTCATCGCCGCCATCGGGCAGGCGGCCCAGGGAGGTGTCCACCTGCTGCTGGTCGAAGCTCACCTCGTCGATCAGGGTGACGCCGTCTGTGTCGAACAGGTGGACCTCGTCGCCTGCGGCGCTCAGGCTGAAGTTCGCGTGCAGGCCGGAGTCGTCCACGTCGCCATCCGCCCATATCACCACGTATCCACCGGCGGCGATGGTCGTCGCGGTGGGGCTGCCGGTCGGGATCTGCCACTTCTGGGGTTTCTCGGAGTCGTCCGTCAGGTACATCCCGCCACAATCCACCGCTTGTGTCCCGGCGTTGTAGATCTCGATCCAGTCGTCGTATTCCCCCTGCGCATCCTTGCCGAAGGATGTGTTGGACGCCAGGATCTCGTTGATATACAGGGGACCGGCGGCCTTCGTGGAACCGGTGCAGAACAGGACGGATACGAGGAGGAAGGGTAGAACGGCTCGATATGCTCTCATTTCGGTTCTCTTCTTATATGTATTCGGCAGCGACCGCCGCCGAAACCGCCGGCATGACCGCTGCACGTTGCCTATTTTAGCATAATCGGGGCGACAGAGTCAATGACTGGCTCCTTGCGACAAGACTTATCGGACTGACGGGACCCACGCGGCGCGCCACTGTTCCAGGCTTGCCGTTGACAGTCGGGTGGTCTCGCCTATACTTCGTCGGAAATGAAACCCAGGGTACTATTGGTCAACCCGCCGATCTACGACTTCGCCGCCTATGACTTCTGGATCAGGCCGTACGGATTGCTGAGTGTCGCCGGGCGGCTGCGAGGACAGGCGGATTTCCGCCTCTTCGACTACATGGATCGCCGATCCGACGAGAGCGCACCGACCCCGGACAGATGGGGACGTGGGCGGTTCAGCAGTGAACGGATCGCGCCGCCCGAGCCGCTGGTGCACATTCCGCGATATTTTCGCCGATTCGGCCTGTCGCGGCAGCGATTCACAAGATGGCTTCAGGAGCAGGGACCGTTCGACTACGCACTGATTCAAACCATGATGACGTACTGGTATCCGGGTGTCGCCGAGGTGATCGAAGACCTGCGACAGTTCTGTCCCGAGGCCAGGATCGTCTTGGGCGGCAACTACGCGATCCTGTGCCGCGACCATGCTCGGAGTCTGGGGGCTGACCTGGTGATCGATGGCATCGACGTACAGCCGCTGTGGTCGTTCATGCAAATGACGGGCGACCCACAGCAGACCGCACTCTGGGAGGTCTATGAGAGACTGGACACCGGCGCTCTGAAGTTGACCGATGGCTGTCCCTTCCAATGCAGCTACTGTTCTGTGCCCCGCGTTTATGGGCGGTTCGGAGCCCGACCGATCGACCGGTCGCTGGCTGAGTTGGAACTCCTGATTTCTCACGGCGCTCGGAACGTGGCTTTCTACGATGATGCACTGCTATTCGACGCAGAGCACGTCTTGGCGCCCTTTCTGCAGGAAGTTCTCCGTCGGGGCGTCCGGGTGAACCTGCACACGCCGAATGCGCTGAATGCCCGCTTCCTGACGGCCGACCTGGCCGATCTGATGGTCCGGGCGGGCTTCAAAACGTTCTACCTTGGTTTCGAGAGCGCCTCCCGACAGTGGCAGCAGGGCACCGGAGGCAAGGTCTTCTCGGAGGAGCTTGCCCTCGCGGTCGAGCATCTGCTCGCCGCAGGGGCCGATCCGGCGGATGTCACGGCGTACCAGATCCTCGGCCACCCCGCCAGCGACGCCCAGGAGCTCGAAACCTCCATGCGATTCGTGCGCAGCCTCGGCATTCGCGGCATGCTGGCGGACTTCGCTCCGATCCCGGGTACGCCGGACGGAGAAGCCTGCCGCCGGTGGGTGGACTTGGATGAGCCGCTGATGCACAGCAAGACCGCCTTTCCCATCATCCGCCTCGGTTTCGATGAAGTGAACCGCCTCAAAGACCTCCAGCGGGAGTTCAATCGTTCGCTCGGCGGAGCATAGGGCCAAAACCCATCGAAGTTGCCTCGCGCTCGTAGTGTGCCCGTAAGGGCATATCTTCTCCTCATGTGCACGGAGGATAACGCCTCACGGCGTCACTACAAGCGGGGTAATTCGTCCTGAATCTGCCGCTCTACGCAGGTTTGGGGGCGCTCGACGCGGTCGTGACATCCGTGCCGGGATCGGTATTCTGGGGTGATGGAACGTCGGGAACGGGAGGGCAGGCCTGCGGCGCCGGCATCCTGCGGCGTTTGTCGAGGATCTCCTGGATCAGGCTGAAGCCCACCGCCAGCAGGGTCGGGCCGATGAAGATCCCGATGAACCCGAACGTCGCGACGCCGCCGAGCACGCCGATGAACATCACGATGAAGGGCAGCTTCGACCCCCGGCTGATGATGATCGGCTTGACGACGTTGTCCACGCTGCTGATGCCGAGCACGCCGTAGACCACCATGAAGATACCCCAGCCGACGTGATTCTGGACGAACAGCCAGATCGATGCGCCAATCCAGATGATCGGCGGGCCGAAAGGGACGAAACTGCAGAAGAAAGTCAGCACCGCCAGCAGCATCGGCGACGGCACCCCGGCGATGGTGAACCCGATCCCGCCCACGAGGCCCTGGGCCAGCCCGGTGCCGATCACGCCATAGACGACGCTACGCACCGTGGTCTTGACCACGTCCATCAGGTGTTGGCCGTATTCTCCGCTGATTCGCTCGAAGCCCTCGCGGAGACGAATGACGAGCCCCTCGCCGTCCCGGTAGAGGAAGAACGCGATCAGCACGCTGACCACGAGCTGGAAAACACCCCGGGCAAAGTCGAGACTGTGGTCCAATAGCCACAGGCCAATGCCGTGGAATCGCGGCTTGAGCCAATCCAACGTGGGCTTGGCGTCCACCGTCGTTTCGAGCCACTGGTCGTTGATCCTCTGGCCGACCAGGGGGATTCTGGCGACCCAGGCGGGTGGGCCGGGGATGCCCGTTTCCCGGTAGGCGTCGAACTGCGCCATGGCCTCGCGGACATTGTCGGTGAGCGTCAGGCCTACGACGAGGAACGGGATGATCAGCACCAACGACAGCAGGGCGGTCATCACTCCGGCCGCAAGATTGCGCCGGCCGCGAAACCACCTCATTAGCAGCTCATGCACCGGCCACGTCGCAAAACACAGGATAGCCGCCCACAGGATGGCCGAGATGAACGGACGAAGCACGAGCACGCAGCCCATGACGATCGCCGCGATGAGGGCGATGCCGGCGATCTGCTCGATTGTCCTTTGATTCTTCACCATGTTGTGCCGATTATCACAAATCAACCGCCGTCCATCAACCTTCCAGTTTGATTCCTCGATGCAAATCTCGTATCCTGTGCTTGCCATGGAAGACCGTGCCGTCCATATCAAGAGCTTCGGGTGCCAGATGAATAAGCTGGACACGGGACTTGTGGCGTCCGCACTGCGGGACGCGGGGTTCCGATTGACCGAGGGCGTCAAGGACGCCGACGCGGTCGTCATCAATACGTGTTCCGTCCGACAGCACGCGGAGGACCGGGTCCTTTCGAACCTGGGGCACCTCAAGCACCTGAAACAGCATCGGCCCGGCATGGTCGTCGCGGTCATCGGCTGCATGGCCCAACGTCTGGGCGACAAGCTGCTCGAGCATGAAGCGGTGGATATCGTTTGCGGCCCGGCCCAGATTCCGCAGCTTGCCGAACTGATCTCGCAGGCTCTTGCCCGGCACGAGAAGCGGCTGGCTGTTACGGAGCAGATTCGCTCTCCCGCGGTGCGGGGCGATCCCGTCCTGGATGACTTTGAATCGACATACAGCATCCTCGACAAGCAGATTCCAGGCCAGGCGTTCGTCCGCGTGATGCGCGGGTGTAACTACTTCTGCACATACTGCGTCGTGCCCTACGTCCGCGGGCCGGAGGCCTGCCGGTCGCCCCATGCGATTGTCGAGCAGGTGCGAAGGCTGGCGGATACAGGGATCAGGCAGGTGACGTTTCTGGGCCAGACGGTAAACTCCTACAAGTACAACGACGGCCAGCAGACCTACAGCTTAGCCGACTTACTCGATATGGCTGCTAAGGTGCCGGGGATCGAGTGGATCAAGTTCGTGACGAGCTACCCTCGCGACGAATACTACGAGGACATCCTGCGGGTGATGGCGGATTCCCCGAAGGTCTGCCGGTACCTGCACATGCCTGCGCAGAGCGGGTCGGACTGGATCTTGAAGGCCATGAATCGCCACTACACGGCGGCGCACTATCTGGACATGCTCGACAAGGCGCGGGACATCGTGCCGGACATCGCTCTGGCGGGCGACTTCATTGTCGGTTTCCCGGACGAGACCGAGGAGGATTTCCAGGCCACCGCGGATCTCGTTCGCAAGGCACGCTACAAGAACTGCTTCGTGTTCAAGTACTCGCCCCGTCCCGGCACGACCGCCGACAAGCGTCTGGCCGACACGATCCCCGACGAGGTCAAGCAAAGGCGGAACGTCGAGCTGTTGGCGGTCCAGGAGCAGATCAGCGACGAGTTGAGCCGGGACTTTCTGGGCCTGGATGTCACGGTCCTGGTGGAGGGGCTCAGCAAGAAGTCGCACGTCAATCCCACGGATGGCGAGGACCGTCCCCAGTTGATGGGCCGGACCTCGACCGATCACATCGTGGTCTTCAACGGACCTGCCTCGCTGACAGGGCGATTCGCCCAGGTCCGCATCACAAAGACCTCGCCACTGACGCTGTTCGGGGAGCTTTCGAGCGATCAGCCGCCGGCCGGGGAATAGGACCTATGGGACGAATCGGACGGATGGGACTCTACTCCCGGATTGCCGATCGTATCTGATTGCTGTAATCCTGGTGCAGAGAGGGTAGCTTGTCCGCAGGCATTGTCAAAGACGGCGTGAAGTCGAAGGCCGGCAACTTGGGCGATGCCTGGGGGAGGGTGGGCAATCGCGATGCGTAGGTCTCGAACCGCTCGCCCCACGGCTTTCGGGTCAGATCCGATCGGACGAGCCCGCCGAACTGGCTCATGTCGGTGGATTCAGGCGTGTCCGCGAAGGGCCAGGAGAGCCAGCCGGTCGCCAGACGCCGCGAGGCCTCGATCTCCGCAGTGATCCACTGGGCCTGCTGATCCTCCGTCAGGGGCGGCTGCCCACGAACTGCGCCGCCGCCGTACCAGCCGAATTCGCCGAGAACGACCGGCTTGCCGACGTGGCAGTAAGCCAGAGTGCTTTGCAGATACGCGAGATTCCCGTCCCATGCCTCCTGGGATTCAAACGGCCGGCCCAGCAGCGGATAGAAGTGCATGCAAATGAAGTCGAGCCATTTGGCTTGCCGTCTCGGGTTGAAGGCCGCATACAGGCTCGGATTGCCCGTCCGCACGAGTGGATAGGACCATTGGATATACCCCACCGTCACCATGTGCGTCGGATCGGCCTTGCGGATCGCCTCCACCTGCCGGCGGACCCATTCATCGGCCAGGTGTTCCCGGAATAGTTGCCAGTCGAGCAGGCGGGGGTTGTCTCGAACGGCCTCATCCTGGGGCGGGGCGACGTCTCCCCACGGTTCGTTCTCGTCGATCTCATCTGCCCAAGCGGTCTTCAGGGCGTCCCGGTCCTTGTACTTCGCTTGCAGCCACTGGTTCCACTTCGGCTTCCACGTCTCGACGAACCAGGGCATGTGCGGCTCGTTCAGCAGGTCCCAGGCGAAGATGGCGGGCTCGCCGCGATAGCGCCGGCCCAGGGTGTCCCAGAAGTGCTCCAGGGCTTTGAGTGCCTGCTCGCCCGCGAATCGGTCGGGTTTCCAATAGGCTGGGCTGCCTTCCCAGTGGTCGGGACCGGTGAGGATCAGCCGGACGCCGAACCGGCGGGCGATCGCGATCATCGCATCGAGCTTCTTCAATGCCCCTTCGTCGATGGTGTCTGCGTCCGGCTGGAACGTCGCGGCGGTCAGGAAGATCCTCGCGCAATTGACGCCGAGGTCTCGCATGACCTCGAAGTGGCGGGTGACGCGGTTGGGATCGAACTGCCGCCAGATCTTGGGGGCCCAGCCGGTGTGCGGATCGTAGTAATTCGTGCCGAACGGGATGAATCGCTCGTGCGACGACTCATCGACAAAGCCCGTGCCGTCCGGGCTGACGGCGATCAGGCCCATTGCGCATCTGGCGGTCCCGGCCAACAGGGGGATCAAGGCCAATCCGTACAGAACCCATGTCCACGTGCGAGGGCGTCTCATGCTCTGATCTCAATCCGTTTCAAACGGGGAGTCAATAGGCATTCCACAGGTACAACACCTGCGGCGTACACAACTCGAACAGCTTGGCGCGGTCCAGCGGCAGGAGGCTGGTCTTCTTGCCCTGAGCCGCCAGCAAGTCCATGAAGGACAGCGGCTTGCGATACTCGATAACCTGGGCCTCCTGGATCCCGGCTCGATCCTTGGCCATCGCGATCGCGTCGTCCAGATACCCGGTCTTGTCGATAAGTTCGACCGCCTGCGCCTGGTCGGCGACGTAGATGCTCCCGTCGGCCAGTTTCGAGACCTCCTCCGCGGAGAGCACCTGCTTGCGGCCCTCCCTGACGACGGCGACGAACCGCTGGTAGGCCGGCTCGAGCAGGCGTTCGTCGATGTAGGAAAGCTCCTCGGCGGTGGGCTTGCGGAAAGAGCTGGGCCAGTCCTTCTTCGTTCCCTTCGTCAGAAACACCGGCTGGATTCCCAGCTTGTTTTCGAGCAGGTCCTGGAAAACGAAGTGGCTCATGACGACCCCGATGGAGCCGGTGATGGCCGTGGGCTCGGCGATGATCTGGTCGCACGCGACGCAGGCGTAGTATCCGCCGGAGGCGGCCATGCCCTGCATGAAGGCCACCGCCGGTCGGCCTTCCTGGGTGCGGAAGTCCACGATCTCGCGGTAGATGCGGTCGCTCGCGGAGATCGTGCCGCCCGGCGAGCTCACGCGAACGATGACGCCCTTGACCGCCGCATCCTCCTTCGCAGCCTTGAGCTGGCGGTGAACCTCGTCGGCCTGTGACTCGTCGATGATACCATCGATATTCACCACCGCGATCCGGCTGGTTCGCGGACCTTCCCGAAGGACGTTCGTCCCGTATCCGCCGCCGGCGCCTGCCAGGACGACGACCGTGCCGAGCAGCAGGAGAAACAGGCCGACGTTCGCCAGGACGGAGAGGCCGAACAAGATGCCCCAAAGGACCCGCCAGCCGCTGAATCGCCTGCGATGCTCCGGGCCGGGTGGATACGGCGGATACGGTGGGTAGGGCGGGATGCTTCGCGGGGGCTCGGCGCCGCTCGGCGTCAGGCCTCCTTGTCCTGTATCGGAGGGGATACCGGGCTGCAGGTAGTCGTTTTGCTTCAAATCCATTTCGCGGCTCCTTGAAAAGAACGCCCGCATTATAGGAGTGGATGACCGCGTGGTCAACGCGAACGCTGGGCAGCCCACGCCAAGAGTATTGAAGCTCAGCACCGAATGTGGCACGATAGGTGCTCTTTTACGATAGGAGTCGTGCTTTCATGATCGTGGAATATCCCGAGTTCTCACCGCTCGCTCTGGACCATAGGCCGGAGCTTCACCCGTGTTTTCAGCGACTGTCCGAGGGTATGTCCGAATTGACCTTCGCAGGCATCTATCTGTTCCGCGAGGCGCACCAGTACCGGATCTCCCGGCTGAGAGACGGGCTGTACGTGATTGCAGGAAAGGACGCGGAGCCATTCTTCATGCTGCCCTTTGGCTTGCCGGGAGAGGATGTCCTGGGCCGGCTGTTCGAGCAATACAAGGCGATGAAGGCCGTTTCGCCGGCCCAGGCCGAGCAGCTCTCGCGGATGGGCTACCAGGTCCGGGAGGATCGGGACAACTTCGATTACCTTTACCCCAGGGACAGGATGGCCGATCTCTCCGGACGACACCTCCATAAGAAGAAGAACCTCGTCAACCTGTTCCTCCGCAACAACGCCTGCGTCGCCAAACCGCTGTTGGAGGAGCACGTGGGCGACGCCCTGCGGGTCCTGGAGCGGTGGCGGCAGCAGCAGGAGACGCCGGGCGACTATGCGGCGGCCAGGGAAGCCCTCGAAAACATGGAGTACTTGCAGCTCTGCGGCGGCATCTTCTACGTCAACGAAGAGCCCGTCGCATATACCCTGGGTGAAGAGCTGGCCCAGGGCAGGGTGTTCGTCGTCCATTTCGAGAAGGCGGTCCGCGAGGAGCGATACAAGGGAGTCTATCAGTATGTGACCCAGGCGTTCGCGGCGGTCCTGCCGGAGAAATACGAGCAGATCAACCGGGAGCAGGACCTGGGCGATCCCGGCCTGCGACAGGCAAAGGAGAGCTACAAACCCAGTGGCTTCGTCGCCAAGTTCCGTGCAGTCACATAGGTGCGATTCGCCTTCTTCCGTCTCCGTCAGTACTCGTCGAAACGCCGTTCGTACATCGAATACCCGACATCGCGGGCGGCCTTGACGATCTCGGGATAGGGAGTATCGCAAATATCGACGAAGCCGATCTGGTAGTTCTCCCCGTCGCCCCGGCCGGTGGTGGGCTGGTCTTTGTACTGGAACCAGTGCGTTCCGACGATGCAGGGATTGCGCAGGGCGCTTTCGAGGTAACTCCTGTACTTGGCGGCGCGGTCCTCCTGGCTCTCGGTCCGGCGCAGGCCCGTGTGGAACAGGCCGCGATCCAGGGCGCCGAAGTGAAACTCGCCGATGACGATCGGCAGGTCGATCTCATCGGGCAGCTTCAAGCTCCCGACACTGTACTCGTAGCGATTGTAGCTGACGACGTCGCAGAACTTCGTGGCGGCCCGCGCGGCCCGGTCGTTCACCCAGGCGAATCGGCAGCCTAAGTAAAGCTGCTTCGGCGCCACTCTCTTCAACTCCCTGCGGATGGTGCCGAAGTAGGTCTCCGCGGTCTTCGTATAGAACTCCTGCAGGTCTTCGCGGGCCTTCGCTCGGTCCGGCGTCTCACGGCTCTGCAGCAGCGACTCCCACGATTCGTGACGGGTTCCCCATGCCTGGTTGAGATTCTCGATGGTCTCGTATCGGGCCTCGAGATCGTTGACGAACGCGATCTTTGCCGGCTGATCGGCCGGCGAGACCAACGCGGCCACTGCCAGCGAGGTGTCGTCGCCCCACGACAGCTCGTTATGTACGAAGTAGCCGATGCACCAGGGGTCGTCCACGGTCTTGCCTCGCTCGGATTCGAGGCGATTTCGCAGGTTGTCCTGGAAGCTCGGGTCGAAGACATCGTAGAACTTGCCCCAGTAGCCTTCGGAGCCGTCCAGTCTTCTGGCCTCGAAGTGGATCGTTGCGACGTAGGGTGTCAGCCGCAGCAGGTACACCCGCTCGTCGGACCAGTTGGCGATCGTGTTGACGCCCCAGCTTTCGAGCCGGCGGTGCGTGATGTCGGCGAATGCCGCTTCGGAGTCCTCTCCATACTTGCGCAGGAGGTTGGCCCGTCCGAAGTCATAGGTCTTGTAGGGGGAGTGCTCGCTGTAGTAGCCGTGGGGGGCCCAGGAGCCCTGGCCGTAGAACCGAACGAACGGCGAATCCTCCGAAGGCAGGCCGCGGTAGTACGACTCGCGGTCGGTGATCGGCGTCGTATCGCCGCTGTGGACGCAGTCGATCCCGTGCGACCAGAACAACCGGCCGAGCGGGTCCACGAGCCACCATTTGCCGCGGTGCTTCTGGACGCGGAAGAAACCGGTGGCCTTGAGCCTGGGACCGTCGGCCCAGCCGCCGTATTTGTTCCACTCCTGGGGTCTGGTGTGGGCCCGGAGGTCCTCCAGTTCCTCCTGGCTGTGCGTGAGCATCCCGGCGACGGAGCGGACCTTGCCCGGCCATTCCTTGTGGATGTACTGGCCGTACTCGTCGATGAACGGCAGGAACGTGGAGGCGTCCACGACCTGGATCTGTCCGCCCGCGCGGATATTGTCGATCTCGATGACGCGGTCCTGGGCCCGAAGGGCCCCGTTAGGCACGGTCGGCCGGGTCAGGAAGACCAGCAGTTGCGTCACGTTCGCGGTGTCGATCTTGCCCGCATGGACGGGATTGCCCCTCATGCCGATGAGCTCCAGCGGTTTGTCGAGCTTCCACGGAACCGGGAAAATGCGGACGGTGAGCGTCTGCGAAGCCCCGGGATCGATGGAAACCTGATCGGTGACGCAGTGGTCCGTGCCGTCGGCGCCGGGATTGTCCACGCGACAGTAGACCGTCACCGGCCGGTCACTGCGGTTCGTGACATCGAGCGAGACGTACTCGTACCGCGACAGGTCCCATTTGCCCTGGGGGGTCTTGAGAGTCACTCCCGGCCAAGGCTCCTGGTGTCCCAGTTCGATGCGCAGCGTGCCCTCGGGGGTCACCGCCGCCTTGGCGTCGGTCGTCGCGACGGCGCCGATGTTGAAGTCAAACCCGAAATCGAACAGGATCGCAGGCTGGCTGCTGTCGTTGGCCGAAGCCGACCATGCAACTGCCAGCATGCACGAGAGTGCAAGACCGAAGGTCCTTCCGAGGTTTCTCATGGTTTCCCCCTGAAAAACGAGCCATGGCTACGCTGTCATTGTTCCAAGCTGATCTGATAGGCGAATTCATCCCGACGAGTTGCGAATCGAAGCAGGTCGCCCGCCCGCTCGAAATCGACGCGTCGAATCTCCTGCCCGCCGGCGTTGACGGCAACTATCGATTGCACCGCAGCGGCCCCGGACAGTCCAAACCTCTCGGGCCGCAGAGCCACGAAAAACGGGTCAAGCTCCGGCAGGGGGGTGACCACGAGCGAGTTCTGCATTCGCTCGCAGCGAATTGCCCCTTCCGTGATCACAGGCCCGAAATCGCCCGGGACCCGCTCGATGTTCCAGGACGCGGTCTCCGGAGCCGTTGCATCCGCGGTGACCAGGCGAATGTTGTCGATTGCCCCGGTCGTTCCCTCGACGACCAGTGTCCCAAGGTGATATCGCGTGGTGCCGTCGTCGCTGCCGAGCAGGCCGTAACGCCTTCCCGTGGCCGGGTCCCACAGACCGACCAGGATCTCATATTCACCCGGCCCACACTGCGATGGGATTTGTGCGATCCAATTGTCGCCCAGGCGAATCGTGCCCGTCCACTGGCTCGTGCCGGGCGAGGGCGACCCTCCGCTCTGGAAGGCGATGCCGTCCGAGCGGTCCGACCTGTCGTTCGTGAAGTGGGCGAACACGTTCAGGTCCTTCGGGGCTGGCTCCTGGGTCTGCCAGTCTGTGATGAGCTTGAAACGTCCGTTCCCGAGATGCTCGACGCTCACCGCCTGCGGGCGAATCGCCAGTTGGCCTTGGGGCCCGAAGCCCCGGGCGCTGAAGTACCATTGGGCGGGACGGCGCGATTGTTCGACGACGAGGTCGCCGATCCTCTCGACGCCGGATTCGATCTCGCCGTTGACCGCGTAGTACCCATATTGCGGCAGGATCCTGCCGGCCACCTGCCAGTCAGCCTCGCCTCGATTCACGTAGACCGTCGCGCCGGATTTCCACGTAATGATCTGCCTGTGGATATTGCCATCGACGAACTGCACGCTCACGATCTCGTCGAGCGCGATGCTCCGGACGAAATCCTGGGCCAGCCAGTACTTCCGTACAGCCCCTCGTCCAAAACCCTTGGCATCGATCATCATTGCGTGGCCTTCGAGGATCTCGGCGCTGATGTAGTCGTCGCTCTCGATCCCGTGTTCCTGCCGGCTGCGGTCGCCCTGGTAACGGCCGGAGTAGCCGACGCCGTGCAGGCTGAACTTGTCGTGCAAGACCGCGTCGTACCATGGCACGCGTTCCCAGTCCTGACAGGCGAGTCTGTTGCAGAACGACTTGTCCTCGGGCGAGAGCTGGAGGTGCTGGCAGTCGGCGCCGTCCAGGTAGCCGATCAACTGGTCGTCGCCGGCCTCTGAGGTCATCGGGGCGTTGCCGCCGAGGGCGTCGCGAATCCAGGCGAAGGCTTCGCCCCAGCACTTGCGGGTTTCGAGCATCGAGTGGTATTGGCCGGACCTGTCGTAGTAGTCGAAGCAGTCGATCGAGGTGAAGACGTCGATGAAGTAGTGCGTTGGCTTGAGGTTGGGCCCGATGAGCGTCAGGTTCCGCTGGAGCCACGGGAGGAAGCGGTCCGGCCGCCAGCGATAGCTCTGCGCGTCCCGGCCCTCGTTGAGCCACGCCCGAATGGGCTTGCCATCCTCGGTGAAGCAGATGCTGTCGTAGCTGTAGCCCTGGGCGTCCGGATAGAAATCGATGTAGTTGTCGTGCAGGCCCCAGGGAATGTCGTGCTCGGCGCAGACCGCCGCGATTTCCTGCAGGTCCTCGACGGTCCCGAGCGAGGGCAGCGGCGGATAGATGTCCGGAAGACGATAGTCGTAGCCCCATCGCTGCCAGACGTGCACCGTCAGCAGCGAGTCGGTCAGGCCATAGTCGATCATTTCCTGCATCGTTCTCGCGATCTCGGCGTAGCGACCGCCCCAGATATCGAAGACGAACCGGCCCGCCTTGCGAGTGAAGCCGGGCGAGGCCTTCTTGTCGTACAGCGGCCGATACTTCCTCGCGCACTCGAACGCGCCCGCCGTGCTCGGCACCAGCGTCATCGTCGCATCGAGGTGCGTGTGCAGGGCGTACGTTCGACTTTCCGGGTCCACCTCCAGGAAGTCCGGCGGGTGGTCGCAGGCCACCAGAAGCGAGAGCCCCTCGTCGAAATCGAACCCGACGTGGCTGGTCGAGAGGTTGTGTCCGCCAAAACCCGCCCGGAACGCCTGGGGTTCGACGATGCAGTAGCCGTGTCCATAGTAGATGCGGGGGGCCTTCTGATCCGCCGGACCGAGGGCGAAATCCGTGATCCGCTTTGGGCAATCGGCCTTGATCCGCAGGCCACTTCCCTCCGGCCAGATACGTATTGTGAGATTGAACTGCTCGCCTGCGAGTTGGAGAGGCTGGATCACACGCAGACTGTTGCCGTCGTCGATCCAGTTCGCATCGCCTTCCATACTGACCGCCGACAGGCCGGATCCTGCTGCGTATCCGAGCAGGGAAAGCCGCAGGCCGTCGAATGCGACGCTGGCATCCTTGTTCCCGATGGCGATGGCGGCATCGAAGAGTCCGGCGTCGCCCGGCAGAATGGCGACGCGAAAGTCGTTTTCGAGCGAGAGAAGCGTACCCTCGCCTTCGCCGGTTTTGACGAGTGCTCGGGCGGCGTCCCGTCTCTGTCGTTTCTCGGCTTCGGGCGCCGGCTCGGGCAGTTGCCCTGCGACAAGGACCGGCTCGGCCCAGAAGGAGGAATCACACGTCGTGTCGCGTTTCGGGCCAGGGTGGCTCTCCAGTCGAAGCAGCACGGTCTGGCTGCGATACGCCGAAAGGTCCGCCGTGCCGTCGAGCCAGCTCTTGCTGTCCGTGTGCCTCTCGTAGAGCTTCTGCTTGCCGACCCAGACGCGAAACGTCACGCCGTCGCTGGGCGGCTCGGCTGCGGTATTGTCACGGATGGCGTTTGCGAAGGCCAGCGTCAGCGGTGTCGTGTCGGGCAGCTTCACCCGGTACTCTGCGAACACCGTCCCGGCGGTGGGTCTCCAGGGTGGGTGCATCATGATGGCCTGCTTGGTTTCGCCTCGCGTGACGGGGCCGATTCCCAGATAGGCCGAGGACTCCGGAGCAGAGCCCTGCCAGCCCGGCGGCATGTACATGAGCGGCTGATCGAAGAACTGCCAGGTCATTCTGAAGGTCTTCAACGTCCACAGGGGCAGGGCGCCCCCGGCGGACACTACATTTGTGGCCAGCAGTTCCAACGGTATGGTCGCGGCTGTGACGGGTTTTTCGAAATCCGTCTCGAAGATGCGGACCGCGTGGGCCGTCGTCTCCTGTCTGCCGGGACGGAAGGCGGCGTAGACGTGGACAGGGTACAACGCGGACAATGCGCTTGGATAGGGCGCGATCTGAAACGGCCGCGCAATCCGAAATACCGTTTGCGTCTTGGCGTGAGCGTCGATCGCAACACGTCGAGTCGACTCGCCAATCGCGTGCCATTCGTCCACGAGATCGTCGATGCGGACATTGACCTCGAGAGGGGTTGAGCCGGTGTTCTCCAGGGTCACGACGACATCGACAGCCTGATTGATCCCAGTCACCTTGGCCACATCGCCGATAGAGAGGACCAGCGGCCCCTCCGTGACTGTGTGTCCGTCGAATGCCGTAGCGGGATTCGACGGACACGAGGCGATGAGAACCACCGCGACAAACGCCCAAGTTGGTATGACTCTCTGGGGGTGCCGCCCCCAGACCCCCGGCATTTTTCGCTTTGAGCCAGCAGCATGGAATGGGAGGTCAGCCCGAACCGCTGATCTGGTCGAGTCCCCGGATTTCGTGTAAGTCCCGGATGCATTGATGCTCATACGAGAGGCCCATCCACTATTGCGATTGTCGTTCGAGCAGATACCACATCGTTCCGTATTCCGGGGACATCGATAGCACACCCCGCCCGTTCTCGTAGGCGATGGGCACTGGTTGCCTCTTCGTCCCGTCCGGGGCCAACGCATGACACGTCCATTGCCCATCCGGCAGGACCACGGTCCCTTCGACAGCTTCGATCTGCGCGGGCGGCCCGCCCCAATTGCGGCCGACCGTCCGGCGATCCGACGAGAACTGCATGCCAACGTTCTCGCACCGCCCGCAGGCGGTCACGAGGACGAGATCGCGCGCCCCGATCGGGATATGTGCCTTGCCGCCAAGGGCGGTCATGGTCAGGGCAACGAACTCGGGCGCGATTATGCTAATCTTCCCGTCGGTTGCATCCTGGAATCGCGTCGCATGTCCCGCGTAGGCCGACCCGCTCCAGCTTCGCACGGCGTACAGTCCCTTGCCGTCCTCGACGGTCCATTCGATCTCTGTGCTCGAGCCCCGGGTGTCCACGTCCGGACGGCGCCCGGTCAGCGTCGCGATCTGGGGTCTGGTCAACAGGTCCTCCCGAGAGAAGCCCGTGGCGGCCAGCATGTTGCCGTTGTGTTTGAGGTGCAGGGTCGCGAGTCCGGCGGCCACGTCCTTGCTGTCCGTCAGAGCCGAGTATGCGAAACCATTCAACGGTGTGATGCACCGGTCGCGGAAGAGCGCGGCGCCCGCCCGCATGAACCCCCACTTGGCGGGGTTCGTGTCCATGTCGAAGAAGCCGCTCATGGTCTCACGGCCCCAGTTGTCCGTCGCGTGCGAGTAGGTGAACAGCCAGATGCCGTCCCAGTCCTGTGCGGCGGCGAACGATGCGACCATCGGCACGCACTCCGCCTGGGCGTCGAGCGGCGCAGGATGGTTGTACTCGCTGAGCGTGAAGGGCTTGCCGGCGAGGCGCTCGGCCGCGATGCGAAAGAGCGTTGCCTGCTCGGGGTAGTCGGTCATGGGGCGCTGGCGGATCAACCAGTTGTTCGAGTCCCAGGCCCGACCGGGGAAGCTCGGATGCTCCCAGTAGGAGTGACTGTCGATGAAGTCCATGTCGCTCTGGGCGTACAGGCCGAGCGGGCCGAAGACGATCGTCCCGGTCACCAAGGCCCCACAACCGAGGTCGTTCTTGATGTAGGACCGCATGCCATCGAAATAAGCCTTCTCCGTCTCGGCCAGGAAGATCATCCGGTCCAGAACGCGGGCGGTGCTCTCGCAGTCCCGGAACAGCTCGACGCTGCCGGCCTTCGCCGATTCGCCCTCGGCGAGGCCCACCTGCCCGCCTGGGTGCAGCTCGACGTGGGCGAACTGGAAGGGCGTCGAATCGCCGCTGAAGGCGAAGCTGATCCTCGCGTTGTCGTCGTCGGCCGTGGCGACGAAGCCGAATTTGAACGTCTGCCAGTCTGTGCCCATTTCCACGCTTCGGGACAGTCCGAGATTGCCCCAGGGGTCATGTGCCTGGCTCACGACACAGCCGATCTGCCGATTCCTGCTGCTGGCGGCCTCGAACGACAGCATGTAGTATCGGCCGGCGGTCACCTTGAATCCTCCCTGGGTAAGCTGGAGATGCCACTGTGTTTCATTGGCCTTTGCGATGTCGATCTGCATGGCGTTCTTGGGCAGGCCCTGAGGATGCGCCAGCGTCGCCCGGCAGTCCTCATGCTGCTCGAGATTCCAGTGTCTCGGCATGCTCCCGGCCGCATCCCAGTCGAGAAAGCTGCTGTTTTGCAGCATGTTCTCGCCGAGGGGTTCTGTGCCCTTGCCCCAGGCGGCCGCCAGCGCCTCGTCGGAGGCGTATCGCGTGCCAAGCCAGGAGTTGAACTGGCCGCGAAGGATCCCGGCGTAGTAGGGGGGGAGCGTCCGCAGGGTTTCTTCGCCGTCCCACATGAAGAAGCTGTCCTCATTGGTGATTTCAACGAATGCCACCGCTGGGTCGTCGGCGTAACGCACTTTACGGTAAGGGTTTACGTGCGTCAGGATGTCCCTGGCATACTGCTTCTGGGCATCGATCAGGGCAGGCGTGAAGATCCCATAGATCTTGTCGAATTCGCGGTTCGTGGTCGGCAGGCCCAAGGGTTCGCTGTGCTTGTAGCCGACATGCAGATTGACATTGATGAAGATGCCCCGCGTGGCCAACTCGTTGATGAAGTAGTCCAGCCGGTCGAGAGCCTTCGGCTCGATGGTCCGACCGTCCTGGGCGTTCCAGATGCCCGCCGGCCAGCGGGAGGTGTCCATGTGGTGCAGTCGGACCGAGTTGACCCCGGCGGCTGCCAGACGGGTCGCAACCAGGGGAGCGTCCTCGTGGGTGGGGAAGTTCGCGCCAAAGCACAGGTTGACGCCCCAGATTCGGAGCTGTCGCCCTCGGGAGAAGTGCCCGCCGTGAGCGGTAAGTCGCTCCGAATTGATCGCGATGGGCTCGTAGTCGGCCGTCCAGATCTTCTGGCTTGGATCGATCCGCAGAGGAATGACAAAAGGCACGAACTCCTGACCCCAAACCTGAGAAACGGCAAGACAGGTCAGACACATCGCCGTGGACGCCAACAGGGACCCCACAGGGAGGAACACCCCGGGACGGGTTGTGCTTCCGTCGCGATTGCCTCTTTGCGTCGCCTCGCTGGAAATCCTTGCTGGAGCGGACGTTATGTTTGCGACGGACGATGACGGGACATGGTTTCTCATGACTGATCTCCGATAGAATGGTCTGAGGAATTCATATCAGATCGAGGGGGCCGCAGCAATACAAAAAGCGGATCGAGGCCGGATCGCCTGGCGACGGAATCTGTCTTTCATGGCCCGAAAAAAAACCGCGAAAAGTTGGTGAAATATGCTTGCCCACGCACGGAATGCGCGCAGAATATCTTCTTCAGCGGAATCTTCGTGGTAAGCTCGGGTGCCCCACTTGTGGCTCCCGGCGCAGAAGGAGAACATGGATGAGTTCAGTAGGCGTGGCGCAAAAAAACATGACCATGACTGAGATCAAGGCCAAAGCCAAGGTTCTGGGCGTGGAGCCCGGGAAGAAGAAGAAAGCTGAGTTGATTCACGCGATCCAGGTCGCCGAGGGGTGTACGCCCTGCTACGGCCGCTCCCATGGGAACTGCCCCTGGACGCAGTGCTGCTGGAGGACCGACTGCTTCCAGGTCAAGACGTGATCCGGGGCATGCCCCGGCGTATGGATGCCGCAGTTCTTTTGCACCGGTCGTCGGTCGCGCGGAAGGCGAGAGCCGGGTGGCGTTTTCCTTCCGAACCAACGGAATTCGGTTGACGTGACTGTGACATGTGGGTACCCTGTCAGGCTGTGTCAAGGCGTGTGCTTTCTTCCCTCGGAGCACGCCCCTGACAATGAGTAGAGGGAAAGGGTTCCCATGCGACATGCTTCGTTGGGAGCCCCGGCTTGCTGTGCGGACCCGGCGACGGTCCAAGGAGAAGACAACGTGGCAAGAGGTACGGTAAAGTGGTTCAACGAGAAGAAGGGTTTTGGCTTCATTACGCCCGATGACGGCGGTGAGGATCTGTTCGTCCATCACTCGCAGATCACAGGGGACGGTTTCAAGACTCTTCAGGACGGCCAGGCGGTCGAGTACACTCCCGCCCCCGGACGCAAGGGCCAGGAGGCGACGAACGTACAGCCCTGCTGACCGGTGATGCCAAAGGACTGCCAAAATGAAAGGCCCCGTCTGTTTTCTCGACGGGGCCTTGCTATTTCGATCCATTCCCTTCTTCCGGGGCGAACGCACCCTCCCGCGGTCGGATGCGGCAGGATATCACCGCACAGGCCATCCCTTCTCAGCGACGGTGAAGTTCGTTCGCACCTGGACCCCACCCTCGTCGGCATAGAAACCGGCATTTCTTGCCTGCCGTCGGGGCAGGTGGAGGGCGAACGAGTCGAAGGAGGGGCGTCCGAGGCTACTCATCACCAGTCCTTGCCGCCATCATCGCCGAAATCGTCGTCGTCGTCCTCGAACTCCTCTTCCTCTTCTTCCTCCTCCTCCTCTTCTTCTTCTTCTTCGAGGTCTTCGTCTTCGTCGTCGTCAAAATCTTCGTCTTCGTCCTCGTCTTCGAGTTCTTCCTCCTCTTCTTCGTAGTCGAACACTTCTTCGATGGGCTCGCACGTGCAGTTGCCGGGCTTCTCGCCGCAACTCGAGCAAACGCCGTCCTCTACGGGCGCTCCGCACGTGGCACAGGGGGTGCATCCACATGAATCACACATTCGCTTACCACCTCAAAAGATATTTCCGAATGGATTCTCCGTACAAACGGGCCCACGCCGAGCCCGTCCATAAAATGTCGGAATTATCGTATGCTCGACTGTACGAAAAGCAATACCCTTTGTGCAAATTTTTTCGATGGGATTTTGGGGCTTCCGGAAGGCCTTCGCTGGGCCCCGTTTCGCCCGAAAGAGCTTGTCTGCACTCGCACAAAGGACCGTTACTCGCCGCTGTAAGGTCGCAACCACTTCGCTTCATCAAGGGTGCTATGTCGTAGTCCTCGAAGCTTCAAGTATTATTCTGGATACCCCTCCCGCATTTGTCAACAGGGTCTGTCGGACAGATCGTATTTCTTGCGAAATGAGAAGGCGGACCGGCTGAAGGAGCGTCAGGGGACTTGGGCCAGTTGGGTGGACGGGCTTGTGATGCGCGGGTTGTAGATGGCGACCGTCGAATCGAGCAATGCGTCGTTGGTGGCGTCTTTGCGGATGTGCAGACTGCCGACCTGGACGACCGCCTTGGAGGTCTCGACCGCGGTCAGGAAATCGAGGAGCTGTTTGAGGGTGATGTCCTGCATCTCGATCGTGACGACGGACTCAGAGTAATCCGGCTGGGGTTGCACCGTGTCCGGTCGCATCGTGGGGACGTGGCCCGCCAGCTTGTGACGCTGGATCATCGCTTCCAGGAAAGGCAGCAGTTGGAAGCTCGGGTCCTGCGACGCGAGCCGGGCCCGCAGGCCCTTGAACTTGTCCTCGAGAGCGACGTATTCCTGGCCTTTTTCCTGGAGTTCTTGCACCTGCGTCTGCTTCTCGGGCAAGATGCGTTCCAGGGTTCGGATGCGTTCGCGCATCGGCTTGATGGCCACGGCCCAGACGGCCCAGACCCCGAGTGCGGCGGCCAGGGCGATGGAAAGCAGTCTCTCTCTGCGGTTCATCTGGATCATGAGGCCCTCTTTTCCGTCGTGGACAGCGAAACCGTGAACTGGATTCTCTGCGATTGGGGGTCCTTCTGCTGTTGCGGCACGTCCACCAGCCGCAGGCCCGGCGTCTTCTCCAGCAGTTGCTGCCAGTCGGAGAGCGTTTTGAAGGAATCGCAACTGCCCGTGATTCGCACGGAGTCCGCCGCGATCAGCACGTCGTTCAGCTTCAAGCTGCCCTTGGCGGGCATCTGCCGGCTCAGCAGGGACAGGACATCGAGCGGCGCCGGCCGGCCCGGGTTGAAGCAGGTGAACAACTCGCATTCCTGGCGGAGGGCGTCGAGCTTCTGCTGAAGCTGGGCCGCCGGGTTGACGACGCTCTGCTCGCCCGGCGCCACACGTTGAAAGATCGCCACCTCCTGCTCCTTCAGGTTTGCGTATTGCGATTCGAGCGACGAAAGCTGCATGAACAAACCGACGACCCAGATAGCGGCCGCTGCGGCGGCCAGGCTGCCACAGATTGCCAGTTCTCTCCTGGGCTGTATGGCCGGCCGGGTTCGGGCTCGATAGGTCGCCAGGAAGTCTGTGCTGTCCGCCGTTCGAGGCTGAAGCGCCCGTCGCGCCAATCCTTCCGCGACACACAGGGAGAAATCCGCCTCGATGGCGTCGGCTTTTGTGACGCCCGCGTATGGGTCGATGGCGATGACCTGGCTATCGATCTTCTCTGTGACGGCGGAGGCCAGCGACTCAGCCATCCGGCGGGACGCGATCAGGAAGATGAGAAGGCCTGCGTCCGGGGCTTTGCCGGACAGACGCCTCCAAGTGATCTCGATCTCCTCGGCGACGATGTCGGCTGTCTGTTGAGTCAGTGTGCGGGCGTCCTGGTTGTCGCCGGAGAACATGGGGAGGTTGCGGACCCGCAAGATATTCCCGTCATGCAGCACGGCGATGCTGAGTGTGGACTCGTCCACATACAGCATGACGGCCGGCCCCTTCGCAGCCTGGGGATGATTCGCCATGACGGTGGCGTGCGCCGCCGTTGTCGGGGTGTCCACGCACGCCGGCTCGATCCCCGCCTGGCTGAGGGCATTCAATTGCTCTCGAAGCGACTCGCAGGATGCGGCGGCCACGAGAAGCGAGCTTTTGCCCGCCTCGTTCGGCAGCACGGAGCAAATCCGGGCGATGACATCCTCCGCCGGAATCGGGAAGTAGTCCTTCAGGCGTGTGGTGTCCCCGGCTCGGATCGCCTCCACTCCCGCCGGATCGGTTTCGACGTCCGCGAAGAAGAAGGTCTGAGGAGGCAGCGAAACGGCGATCTCGGCGTGTGGATCGAACCCATGCTCGTGGGTCAACGAGTGCAGGACCCGCACCAGGGAGTCCGTGCTGCGGCGGGTCTGGATTCCGATCCCTTTCTCCACCTGGGTTCCTTCCGGCGTCCGGGCAATCTGCACCGCGTGGACGTGCATACGTCCGATATCGATGCCGATGCATCTCTTGGGCGCTCTCTTGCTCTGGCCCATGTCCCACCCGGACCGTCGCAGAAGAGACAGGGGGTTCATATTCCTGATGGACGGCAGTCCCATATTCTTGATTGAAATCCTCTTTCTGACTGTCCCGAGAAACCGGGCAGTCCTCGTCCGCGCCGGACGGCTGCCCGGTATGCAGGAAAAGTCGCGAAGAAGCCTTTGCCTGTTCAATGCGGATCTGATGCTCATTTCGTCCAAGCCTATTTCCGAGGCCAAGCCAGCCGGGAGATCACATCTCCCGATACAAGACAATATCGACCGTTCCGGCCTGCGTGTTTCTCTGTAAAAGGGCCTCGACCACGCACTTACGCTCGGCCATGCTCGCCTGCGATGTGACGCGGTAGAATCGCTCCTTCGGGCGGACCACGATGCGGTCCTTGATGACCCGGTATACTTTATCGGTCATTCCGGGCAGGTCCCGGAACTGCGCGGGGTTCTCGAACGGCCTGAGCCTGCGCTGGTTGAGGATCATCTGCACGAGGGCGCTGTCCATCTGTTCGCAGAGCGACTCGATGACGAGCTTCGGGGCCGCGTTGACGTTGATTTTGCCGTCGCCGGCACAGGTCAGGCAGGGACGCAGGCGCCCCAGGATTTCCGGCGTCATCCCTTTGACCCAGAGCAGGTCGTCCACCGTGTCGAGCGACTGGTTCCGGCATGGATAGGCCGGCGACTGCACCCGGTAATGGGCGTCCTCCGCGCCGGTGTTCTCCCGCTGGACGAAGGGCAGATGCGTCACCTCGTCGTCGGAATCGATCCAGTCGATGATGCACGGGACGATGCCATAGCCGATCTTCTTGCGGTCGTCCTTTTCCTGACGGTTCACGAGGTCGATGAGCCGCAGGAACTGATCGACGTTCCGGCGGTCGATCTGCCCGTCCGGACCCTTGAGCCGGTTTACGTTCAACAGCCCGCTCTCGTCCAGGATCGTGACGGAGCATTGCGTGTCCTCGATGGGGAACGAATTCTCGCCCGTGAGCAGCCTGGAGAATTGCGGATTCGTGCCGAGGTCGTCCGAGTCCCGAATGGCCGCGACGGCGACGTGCAGTCCGGCCCGGGCTGCGCCGGCGATCTGCTCCATTCGGTAGAAGCTGTCCGCTGTGTTCAGCCGGGTGCGCGTCATCTGGTTGAAGCCGATCAACAGGGCCGAGAGGACGAGAACCGCACCGAGCACGACGATGAGAATGAATCCGTCTTGTCTGGTACCCACGCGATTTCGTGTCATGATCGTCCGCCCGGTTTCTGAACCTGCTGAACCTGCGCCGCTTTCTGGCAGACGATCGGGACCGTCGTTGCATAGCGGTGCTCGCGGCCGTTCTTCTCCGCGACCGACAGGGCGATCTTGACCGCCTGCGGCAATTTGCCTCCCGGCTTCGTATCCCATCGCGGCTGCCAGTTTCGCCCGTCGTAGAATCCGAGCTCGACGCTCGTGACGCCGGTGAGCATCGGCCGCCAGGTGCCGGAGTCCCGCAGCTCTTCCGGGCGGCGCACGCCGGGCTCACTACAGATCGAGAGGACTTTGGCCCGGTCATCGTAGCGGTATGCGACGCGCGAGATCCCCGCGGGCTCATCGAGCCCCAGGCCGAACCCGCCCGTGGTGGTGAACGAGAGGAGATCGCCCCGCAGGTTCCGCGTCTCGGCCCGAAACGCTGCGGTCGGGTTCAACGGCGCGTAGGCGCAGCGGATCTGCCTCGCCATCATGCGCAGCGCGAGTTGGGCCCGCTCGGAGCAGGCCATCCGGCTGGTGTAGACTTCCACGGACCGGGATGTGGCGGCGTAGCTGCCGTACACCATCGTGACGATCGTGCCCACGATGGCCAGCGAGACCAGCATCTCGATCAGAGTGAATGCCCTATGTGCGGTTCTGGGTCTCACGAATCTTCGTCTCCGCCACGCAAGTGGTCAATCGAATCTGTCGTCCGCGGGAGCCCTCCCCGCACGTGACATCGACCGAGAGCCTCCGCAGGCGGTCGAGCTTGACGCCCAAGGGTTGCCGCTGCGACATGGACGCGTCCGCAACCTCGGTGCGCCAGGTGAATCGGACGCCGTCGGTCTCGACGACGCCGGATTGCGTCCCGAGCGGAGGGAACCCCGACCCGAGCGCCTCGGCCATCTTCTCCTGCGCGAGCAAGACCGCCTGCGTGGTCGTCTGCGCCTTGTCGGCCATCCGGATGCTGACCAGGTTGAGCTGCAGCAATCCGAGCAGGGCGATGGACACGACCGCCAGCGCCGCGACGGTTTCGATCAGGGTGAACGCGTTGGCTCTTGAGGACCTCATCTCACCCTTCGAGATTCCAGCTCTCGATGTCGGTGTCCTTGTCGGATCCGCCGTCCTCGCCATCCTTGCCCAGCGACTCCAGATCGTAGTCTTTGCTGTGAAGGCCCGGACTGATGTAAATGTACCGGTTGCCCCAGGGATCGGTGGGCACCTTCTCCAGATAGCCGTCGGGGTCGAATCCCTTGAGCCCGGGATTGGCGACCAGCGCCTGCAAGCCCTCGGCGGTGGTGGGGAATCGGCCGGTGTCGGTCTTGAACATCGCGAGCGCCGATTGGACCGAGCGGATATCGACCATCGCCTTGGTCCGGCGGGCCTGGTCCGGCTTGCTCAGGATCTTCGGCATCACCGTCGTGGCCAGCAGACCCAGAATGACGACGACGATCATCAGCTCGATGAGAGTGAAGCCCCTCGCAATTGATGATCTACGATTGATGATTGATGATTGGCTCATGGTCCACAGTCCTATTCAATAATCCGTAATCACTTATCCATAATCAATGTCTACAGCGCTTGGTTGATCTCGAAGATGGGCAGCAGGATCGCCAGCACGATGAACGTGACGATGCCTCCCATCACCAACAGAATGACCGGCTCCAGCAGCGCGGTCAGCGTTCGCACGGCGGCCTCCACCTCGGTGTCGTACATTTCGGCGATGCCGATCAGGCCGTCCTCGATGTTGCCGGACATCTGGCCCGTCGCGATCAGGTGGTATACCACCGGGGGGAACATGCCGGTGGTCTTCATCGCGCCGGCAATGTTGTCGCCCTTATGTACTGATTCCTTGATCGCCTTCATCGCATCGGCGATCAGGCTGTTTTGGATGACCCGCTGGGTGATCTCCATGGCGGTGATGATCGGCAGGCCGCTTTTCATCAGGGCGCCGAGCGTTCGCGTCAATCTCGCCAGCTCCAGCCGCAGCAGCAGGGGGCCGAACAGAGGCAGCTTCAGGACGGCGCGATCCACCCAGAGCTTGCCTTCCTTGCTTTTCCACATCGCGGTGATTCCGACCACGGCCACGCACAGCAGGCCGATGAGGACCGCGACATAGGCCTGTGTGAAGTTGCTGATCGAGATCAGCAGCCGGGTCGGCCAGGGCAATTCCTGCTTCATCTCGGTGAACAGTCGCGTGATGCCCGGGACGACGTAGGAGATCAGGAAGACCACGACGCCCGTCGCCACCAGCGCCATCACCGTCGGATACGTGATGGCGGCCTTGACCTTGGCGACGAGCTGAACACGTTTCTCCAGGATATCCGCGATGCGGGTCAGGACCTCCTCCAGCGCGCCACTGCTCTCGCCTGCGGAAACCATGCTGACGAACAGCGGCGAGAACACGCCGGGGTGTTTGCCCATGGCTTGGGCCAGGCTGATGCCCTCGTTCACGTCGTCGCGCACCTCTTTGATGGCCGTGGCGAGCGGTCTCTTTCGCAGCTTGATTGTTCCGGCGTTTGCGTCGGCGGGACACTCGAGTTGCTCGACGATCGCCGAGAGCGCCGGCACCAGCGGCATTCCCGCGTGCAGCAGGGCGGCCAATTGTCGTGCGATCCGGCACAGGTCCTTCGTCCCGGCCCGGTGCAGGATCTCGATTCCCGGTTTCTTCGGTGCAGCCGGGGGATGCGACTGCTGCCTGGTAGCCGCGGCCTCCCGTCGCATGTCGCTCGCGAATCTCGATTCCAGTACGGGCATCTCACTCCTCCGCATTCACGATTTGGACGCTGTCCTGGGTCACGCGATAGACCTCCTCCAGCGTCGTGATTCCGTCGAGGGCCCTCCGCAATCCGTCCCGTCTCAAGGTGGCCATGCCTTTTTCCACGGCCGCCTGCTTGATGACGTGCGAGCCCTGGCGTCGCACGATCAAATCTCGGATGCCGTCATCGACGAGCAGCAGCTCGAAGATGCCGGTCCGGCCCATGTATCCGCTCTCCAGGCATTTCTCGCAGCCGGCGCCTTTGTAGAGTTTGATGAATCCCTTTGCGATCTTCTGCAACTCGCTCCACGAGACCGTTCCATCCTTTGGATTGAAAGGCTGCCTGCAGCCTGGGCAGATCACGCGGACCAGCCGCTGGGCCATCACGGCCACGACGGTCGAGGAGATCAGGTAGGGCTCGATCCCCATGTCGATCAGGCGGGTGAAGGCGGAGGCGGCGTCGTTCGTGTGCAGCGTGCTGAGCACGAGGTGCCCGGTGAGCGAGGCCTGGATCGCGATCTCCGCGGTCTCGCGGTCGCGAATCTCGCCGATCATGATGATGTCCGGGTCCTGGCGAAGGATGTGGCGCAGACAACTGGCGAACGTCAGGTCGATCTTCGGATGGACCTGCATCTGGCCGATCCCGGGCAACTGGTACTCGACCGGGTCCTCCACCGTCAGGATGTTCCGTTCTTGGCAGTTCAGCTCGTTGAGCCCTCCGTACAGCGTCGTGGTCTTGCCGCTGCCGGTGGGGCCGGTGATCAGGACGATCCCGTGCGGGATCGTGATGAGGCTTCGGAACGTCTTCAACAGGTCCGGCCCGAAGCCGATGTCTTCGAGTTTCAGCTCGCCGCGGCCCTTGTCGAGCAGCCGGAGCACGACCCGCTCGCCGCCGGCGGTCGGGATCACGGAGACGCGGATATCGACGACCTCGTCGCCGATGCTCACGCGGCTCTGGCCGTCCTGGGGCAGGCGGTGCTCGGCGATGTTCAGGTTCGCCATGATCTTCAGTCGCGACAGGAGGGGCGCCACCTGGATCTTCGGCAGGGTCAGGATGTTCCGCAGGACGCCGTCGACGCGGAAGCGGATCTTCACTTCCTGCTCGTACGGCTCGATGTGGATGTCGCTGGCCCGGCTGTGGACCGCGTGGAACAGGATCTTGTTGACCAGCTTGATCGCCGGCGCCTTGTCGTCGATGTTGAGCAGGTCCTCCGCCTGCGTCTGCACCGTGCTGGCCAGATCGGCGGTTGTCGTACTCTCCTGCCCGGCGGATTCCGGCGGGTCGGGCGTGAAGTAGTTGCCCTCCTCGCCGGGACTGAGATAGTAGCACCGACTGATCGCCTGATCGATCTGGGATGCCTCGCAGACGATGCGCCGGCACGGGCGGCCCAGGATGCCCACGATCGCGTCGTAAGCTTCGAGGTTCAGAGGATCGGCCAGCGCGACGGCCGGCTCGCCCCTCTCCAGGAGGATAGGGATCGCGCGTTGCCTCTTGAGAAACTCAAGGGGCAGCCGTCTCATCAGCTCCGAGCTCAGTTGCTCCGGCCGGATCTGATGCAGCGGTCGATTCTCCGTTCGCTCGATCAATCCCTGGCTCACGTCGGCCTCCGCACCCGGTCTTACTTGTTCTTCTCAAGAGCCGGGGCCATCTCGTCCTTCTTTCTGTCCGTCATGTTCACCAGGTCCTCCTGCGAGGACATGACGTGCGGCGTGATGAACAGCAGAAGGTTGGTCTTCTGGACAAGGTCTCGCTGGTTCTGAAACAATGCGCCGACCAGCGGCAGGTCGCCCAGCAGCGGGATCTTCTTCACCGCACGGGTCGTGTCGTCGCGGATCATGCCGCCGATGACGATCGTGGCGCCGCTGCCCATGGTGACGACAGTCTGAGCGGTGCGCTTCGCCGTGGCGGGCGTGTCTCCCGAGAGGTTCGTGACATCCTCCATCAGCTTGGTAAACTCGCTGTCGATCTCCAGTCGGATGAGTCCTCCCTGGCTGACGTGCGGCGTAATCTCCAGCGTGATGCCCACGTCCTTGTACTCGAAGGTCTTGATGACCGTCGGATCGATGGTTTCGCCGCTCTCGGTGATCCTCGACTCGGTTACGAACGGCCGGTTCTCGCCGACGACGAGCTTGGCGGTGCGATGGTTCGAGGTCACGATCGACGGCGTCGAGAGGATGTTCACGCCCGACTCATTCTGCAACGCGTGCAGGATCGCACCGATCTGCAGGCCGCTGTCGTTCGCCCTCCAGGCGCCCACGTTCAATCCTTCCGAGGTGCCGGACTGAAAATTGACCCGCGGGCCGAGGTTCGTCATGCCGAATCCGCGGATGCTGTCGGACACCACCGTATCCATGGTGGCCCAGTCGATGCCGATCTCCCTGAGCGATTCTTCCGTGACCTCCATGATCAGCATCTCGACGAGGACCTGTTCCCGAACGATGTCGAGCTTCTCGACGATCTGGGAAATCACCTCGAAATCCTGGGGCGAAGCGACGATCACGAGCGCGTTCGTGCTCGGATCGGGCGTGACCTGGATCTGCTGGGTGGTATCGGTGGCGCCGGTCAATTTCATGCTGGCCAGGGCCTGTTCGAGCGACCGGCTCACCTCATTGGCGTCCGCGTTCTTGAGATAGCTGACATGGACGTTGTTCATGCCGACCGGTCTTTCGATGTCGAGCTGTCCGATCAGGTCTCGGACGGTCTCGGCCTCCTGTTCGCCGGCGATGACGATGATCGAGTTGGTTCGCTCGTCCGGCAGGATCTTGGGGCCGCCCGTTGCGGTCGCCGCCTGAGAACGGCCCGCCTGCGCGGCCACGTTTTTGCCCTTTTCCAGAATCCGCGCGATCTGCTCGCTGAGCACCTGTGCCGACGCGTGGGTCAGCGGGAACAGCATGACCCTTTCCTTGGACCCCGCGACGTCGAGCTGCTGGATGACCTGGGCGATGTGGTGGAGGTTCGACGAGGTGTCGGTGATCATCAGCGAGTTGGTCCTCGGATAGGTCGCCATCTGGGCGCCGGTGGACAAGAGGGGCTGGATGATCTGGCTGACGTCCGACGCGTCCGCGTACTTCAGCGGGAGGATCTGCGTCACGATCACGTCGGTCTTGGGGATGCCGGCCGGGTCGGCGCCGATCCGCACCTGGAGATGGTTCTTGGCGGCTTCCGCCTTGGGGACCACCTTGACGGCGTTGTCGGTTTCGATGGTGGCATACCCGTGTACGTCGAGAATCGACTGCAAATAGGCGTAGATGTCGCCCAGCCGGATCGGGGTCGGGGACATCACCGTAACCGTGCCGGTGACTTGCTGGTGCGGGATGAAGTTGATCCCGGTGATGTCGCCGATCGTCTTGAGCACGGTCCGGATCTCCACGTTGTCAAAATTCACGGAGACCATCTCGTCGGCCATGCCCGGTCGAAGCGAGGGCATGGCCTGGGCCGGTGTCACCACTGCCAGCGGTGGCTGGGCCGCGGGTTCCTGCTGCTGGGCCGGTGCATGCAGAGAGAGATCGACCGGAGTGATGACCTCCTTTTCAGCCAGCCATTGCCGGGTCTGGCTGTCCCGGGCCAGTTCCGCATCGCTCTCCCGCGGCGCTACAGGCGGCTGCGAGATCCGCTGCGATGCAACGGGCGAAGCCTGTGGCGCAGTGTTTACGGGGCGCACCGCCTCCGGCGGTTGTTGCGCGGGCTGGGCCGATTGGGCAGGCGACTCGACGGCAGCCTGGGGCTGAATCCGGCAACCCGTCACGATTGTCAAGGTCCATACTGCCAGGGCCGCGAGGACCCTGAATCCGGCGGCGCGGCCGCCTTGCAAGTGGTTTCTATCGGGATGTCTTTGTGTACTCAAGGTACCCTCCATTGGGGCCCCCCATGCACTGCGTCGCATCGGGCGCCCGCCTGCTATCGATCGAATGACAGATCTTTGCTCTTGCCGTTTCGTAACAGTTGAATGTCCACCTTCGATTGCGTCTTGGCCTTCATCAGGACCTGGAAGGCCTTCTGTTTACTGGTCAGTTGCTGGCCGTTGACGCTCTGGATGACGTCTCCGTTCTTGAAGCCGAACAGTTCGGCCATGGGGATCTTGTCCAGGCCGGTGATTCGCAGACCCTCCGTCCGGTCGTTCTTGACGACGGGTTCGATGGTCGCCTTGCGGAAGACCTCCGCGATGGAGTCCGCCTTCACGGCCGGAGAGGCCGACTGCTTGCCCGCAGGCACGGGCTCTGTCACGGTCTGCTGTTCCGTGCCGGCGGGAGGCTCCTTGTCGCCGGTCGGGCCCGCGTGCAGCCGCAGGATGAACTGCTGACCGTCGTACTGCAATACGACGGCGTCCTGCTGGATGGCTTCCACTTTGGCCGAGGCGATGGTGTCTCCGATCCGGTACACGCCCGTCGTGTTCGTCTTGGTGTTCTGGATGTTGGCGCGGGAGATCGCGGGGCCGCCGGCGATGGCGCCGACGAGGCGGAGACCCAGTTCTTCGGCCGACGGCATCGAGTCGATCGGCTGCGATCGGTTGTCGTCGGTCCCGGGTCCGGCGTCATCGTCCGATCCGGTGAACAGGTTCTTCCGGAGAATCACCGCGTAATCGGAACGCGACGGGCTCCTTGTGACCGGCGGCTCCACCTCGGTCGGAGGCTCGTCGCCGGAGACGACGGCCGGATCGAACGCGCCGAGGTGCAAATGCCCGGTGATCGCTCTGAAACCGGCGTAAACCAACACGAGGATCAGAGCGGCCTTGACCAGCCGGAAGACCTTGATGAACTGTTTCTCATTCATGAAAACCCTCGTCCGAACATACTATTGCCCAGCGTTCTATCGTCCCGCGGCGGTTTGCACTTGATCTGAATGACGTTCGCGCAACGCGTTGCGTGATCCGTCCAGGGGAGGTCGTCAGACGCAGTGTCTTATCGGGCTGTGCGTGGAGACGGCGTCAGGAAGCGCCGATAAACGCCTTGGCGTCAGAGGTCATGCGAAGGTCGCGGCCATGATTCCGTAGGAGACGTTCGCCAGGCCGTGAAAAAGGAGGGGGGCCAGCAGGGAGCCGGTCCGTGCGAACAGCCAGGCCGTGAGCAGGCCGGGCAGGAACGTCAGGGCTGATATTATCTGACCCTGGACGACGACGTGAGCCAGTGCGAAGCACGCGGCGGAGATCCCGATGGCGATCCACCACTGTGCCGGCTGGGACAGACGACTCTTGCCGAGCCATCTTGTCGCGTTGGCCTGGACATAGCCGCGGAAAAATACTTCTTCGGCTGCCGCCACATAGAGAAACTGGTAGAGCAGCCAGCTTGCCCAGTCCTGTCGTTCTGCGAGGACCGGACGAAGGGGAATCGGCAGGCCCAGCGAGGCCAACAGCCACAGTCCGAGACAGACCACCGGCAGAATGGCCAGGCATGTCAGTAGCACCGTCGTCAGAGCCAGGCGGATCTGATCCGCATGGAATCCGACAGGAGGAAAATCCCTCTTGGCGATCCACGCCGGCGCCAGAGCGGCGATGACCAGTACGCAGGGGATCAGGAACCACTGGAACTCGGTGGCATGGCCCATGTGGAGGAGCCGGACGGTCGCAATCGCGCCGATCGTGACCGCGGCTGTCTCCACCGCCAACAGCCTTGAGGCCGTCGCCGGGGAGGCAGGCCGCAGGAAGGCCGCCGACTCAGTGAGAGAGCACGAGCCGGCGTTGTCGTGTTGAAGCCGAAGCGGATCCAGGGTTCCCCTCCTCATCGTTCGACGCATCTGATCGCCCGTCTTCTGTCCCTGCGCCGCAGGATGACCATGGCCACGACCACGATGCCGTATGGGACGAGCAGATGCCTGGGCGAACCATCGGCGGACGTGGAAACCGAACACCCGCCACCGCCGTCGTTGCTGCTGAACGTGAGGACCTGGGCGTCGTCGGCGACGACGTAGTACGGCGTGAAGTGCGTGGTCTTGAATCGCAGGGCGTACACGTTGTCGCTGATCGTGATGTTCTCGATGTCGGTGATGCCTTGCTGGCTCAGGGCGCCGGTGAGCGAGTTGTACCAGTAGGCCTGAGCCTGATAATCTCCTTCGGAGACCTCGTACGGGATCGTCACCGTCACCGGCTGGTCGAAGTCGACGCCGCTGGGCCCGAAATCATAGCTCCCCAGGCAATCGGCCGGCGAGATCAACGGATTCAGGATCTTCGAGATTGTGATTCGAAGGTCCGTCGGGCAGGCGCCTGGCGGCACGACGACGGAGACATCCTCGGACCCGTTGATCGCCGCCGGGTCGGTGCCGACGGTCGCCCCTGTGGCGGCGGCGACTACGGTCGAATACAGCGGGGTCGGATCGATGCTGGTCGTTGCGGCGCAATAGATCTCCGTTGTCACGTTGCGGTCGTCTGCCCAGATGATGTACGGCTGATCGTCGGCTGTGACAGCGATGGCCGGCTGGAACTGGTTGGCCCCGTTGCCCTCGTCATCGATGAGAATGTTCGTTCTCCCGGCGTCGGAGCCGAGCTCGGTGAAGTACACATCCGTGTCGTCGCCGTACACGCCGACGTTGCGTGCATCCTGCCAGCAGGCGAAGATCCTGCCGTCGGCGGCGCAGGCCAGGGCCGGGTCGGTCTGGGCGGCGTCGGAGGTGTCGTCGATGATGTTCGTGCCGGTCACAGGGCCGGTCGGCAGACCGTTCGACGAGGCATAGTACACGTCCGCGTCGCCCGAGACGTCGTTCACCCACAACAGGTGCAGGACGGAGCTTCCGGGCGTTGCCGCCACCGCCGGGTGGGTCTGGCCACCGTCGCCGGTGACCAGGGGGACATTGGCCCAGGATGCGGTGGAAGCCGCGCCGTAAATGTCCGCCTGCCCATTCCTCGAGTCCGTCCAGACCAGATACGCCGTGTTGGCCGCGTCAACCGCCATGTCTGGCGACGTCTGGTTCGCGGTATTTGTCGTGACCGCCGACGTGGTCATACTGGCGAAGACGTTCGTCGAACTGGCCACGAAGATGTCCTGATTGCCGTTGCGATCATCCTGCCATGCGACATACGCCCGGCTGGGCGATGCCCCGTCGACTGCCACGACCGGCTCGGTCTGGTTGTTGTCGGAGTCCTCGATGAGGGTTTCCCTCGTGAAGGTCTCGCCATTGGATGTGGTGGACAGGAACACGTCCCAATTGCCCCGGCGATTGTCCTGCCAGACTACAAACAGGGAGCCATCGTGGGCCAGCGCGATGTCCGGGTTGCACTGGTCGCCGGAATCGGTGGTGACCTGCACGGGCGCATCGAACACGTCCTGGCCCGCCCTCAATCGGGCGACGTAGATGTCCCTGGCGTCTTCCGGGCCGGCGTGCCAGGCCGCCCAGATGTTCCCTGCGGCGTCGCCTGCGGTCGCAGGGGCCCCTGTGGAGGCCATGTCGGCTCCACTGGCGAGTTTGTTGCTGCCGAACGCTCGCATCTCCGTGGCGAACGAGTATGTGACCTTATTCATGACGTTGCCCGCGCGGTCGGCGGCATTGACGGTCACCGTCACCATGTGGTCGAAGTCGAACATCTGGTCGTGTTGATAGACGAACTCATAGTCGTTCTTGGCGCCCAGGCGGCTGCACCGTCCGGAGGCGCCGGCGTAGGCGGCCGTGTTGCCCTCGTAGACGACTTCGCCGTCGATGGTGATCCGGACGGACGCGGCGTCCACGCCTCTCCCGGCGTCCGTCACGTGCAGCGTGATCAGGTTGTTCAGCGGCACCTGGATGGCACCTGCCGCCGGCGACTGCCGGGCCACCGCCGGGGCCGCCTGGTCCGTCATCGTGCTCACGACCGCCACGGTGATCGTCTCGGAATCGGTAGCCGTGCCGTCGCTTGCGACGAACGTGATTTCATAGGAGCCGATCTGATCGTCCGTGGGCGTCCAGGTGAAGTTTCCTCCGGCGAGATTCGCGCCGGTCGGAAGCCCGGTGGCGGAGTAGGTCAACGCCGTGCCGTCCGGATCGGTCGCCGAGAGAGCGAACGACAGCGTTTCGTTCTCATCGACCGAGCGGTCTCCGATCCCGGCCAGCGTGGGCGCCCGGTTGACGTTGGTCACCGAGATGGTGATGGTCTCGGAATCCTGGGCCCGGCCGTCGCTGGCCACGAACGTCACGCTATGGTTGCCTGCCTGATCGTACCCGGGGGTCCAACTGAAAGTCTGTCCGGTGAGCGTCGCTCCGGCGGGAAGCCCCGAGGCGGAGTACGCGATGGTGTCGCCGTCGGCGTCGGTTGCGCTGATCGCGAAGCTGATCGCCTGATTTTCATGGGTGTTCTTGCCGCCGATGCCGGCAAGAACAGGCGCTGCGTTTTGTCGTTCCACAGTGATCGTAATGGTCTCGGAATCCTCGGCCGAGCCATCGCTGACGGTGAACGTCACTTCGTGTTCGCCGATCTGACCGGACGCGGGCGTCCAGGTGAACGTCCGGTTCGAGAATGTGGCTCCGGCTGGAAGACCGGCCGCGGAGAAGGTCAGCGTGTCTCCGTTTGCGTCGGTCCCCGTGACCGTAAAGGTCAGGGTCTGGCCCTGGGTGATCTGTTTGTCTCCGATGAGCGACAGGACAGGCGTATTGCCGCTGCCGGTCTCGGGCCAAACGGGACCACACTGGGCTCTGTAGGTGTCCCACATATTGTTCGTGAATGCGCTGAAAGTCCGTTCGTATCCGTAGCCCTCCCCCCCGGGGAGAGTTGCAGCCATGTATCGATCGGTGTAATCGAAATAGGCGTCATGGTTCCAAAGCTCTTTCGCGCCGTCCATGAGGAGGGCCGCCAAGGCCGTGCCTTGGAAGGCAGGCGAAGCCACGCTGCGATAGATGGCAGTGAACGCTCTGTTGCTCATGGCCGGGTGTGTGGAATGCCGGATTCCCCATTCTGGAAGGCCAAGATCATCTTCCGTATAGGGCGCCGGTATTCCGGTTCGGTCATCGGGCTGCCAAGTCCCGTTGATATTGAATCTCGTCCTTCCGATCGGCGTGAAGTACCCTCCCGTGGTTCTGTCGGCGATCCTATTGGATACGTTGAAATCGGAACCGGAACCGTTCCACTTGATCGTAACGATATCCTTGTAGTAGGGCGTGCTGTTGCGATAGGCGACGATTGTCCCGGTTGCCCCGGTTGTGTCCTGCACGATGGTGTTTCCCACCCCGAGAGAGCCGGTGATACCCGACGAGTCCGCGTAGTAGCTCCACGTATTGCCGGTGTGGAGGTCCTTCGACGTCAGAGTCACTTCGAACTGGCCCACATGGAAAGTCTGATCATCTTCGCCAAAGTGAATATAGTCCGGCGGGCAATTCCCGGGGCCGTAGCCCTCGCTGGAGAGGTAGTCGCCCGACTTCTGCCCGATGGCCTTCATGTTTGCATCGTGCAATATCAGGCCGGCAAACAGGATGGGCCACTTTCGCCCACCCCCATGTCCTCCGTCATTCCCCCAGTTCCCTATACCCCCGGCGTCCACGATCCCGTACAGATCGATACCAAGCTGGACATAACGAATCAGGAGGGTTTCCTTCTCCTGGTTCGTGAAATTCAGGTGGAGCATCATTGCCCCGTTGCTGATATCCCGGTGGATTTCTCGGCCGTACTCCGGCATGTTCTGTCTCGGGTGATGAAATCTGCCGACCCAAGTGGGAATGTGATCGATCCACGGTTTCTCGAAAAGCCCTTCCACGAACGACAAGGTCGGGGTATTCGGCACTGGCGGGAGGCTCTTGAGCAGCGAATAGTCCAGCGTGGTTTTGTTGAATCGGATTGTCTTGTCCGTACCGGAGTATGCGGGACGGAAACTCCCGGCTGCGGCGGCGGACGGAAGCACGGTCAATACGGCGGCTGCCAGAAGCTGCGTATCGTTGCCTCCGACCCGGGTCTCAATACTGATCGTTGAAACCAGCGATGAGTGTGCGGCAAGCTCCAGCGGGGATCCCTCGGAGACATTGAAGGCAACGTTCAGGTCCTCGCGGTAGGCGGCATTGGGCATCTGATTGTCATAGCCCTGGGCTCCCGCCGTCGGCGATGGATTCACCATGGAGCCGTTCATTATGCGGCCGGAGACGAGGGTGGACCGTGGCGTGATTGTCGTGATCTTCACCGGCCCAACGACCCAGAAATCCCCGTTGGCGAACTTGCCCACTGCATAATAGTCATTGAATCGCCATGTGATCCCGAATTGTTGCAGGGATGTCGCCTTGTACGAGACATGGTCCGGCCACGCGGCGGCGTAGGTGGCTGCGTCCGCTTGTTGAATACATACCGTGTCGCTGCTCGCCGCGGCGGATTGGACGTGGCCCAGGGTCTTCCACGGTCGATCGGCGGTACCCGGATTGCCATCGTTTCCACTGACGGTGTTCAGGTAGTACACGGCCGCCCTCGCAGGGGAGATTGCCCCCATCAGGAGCGCCAGGGAAACGATTTGCGCCCAGAGCATGGGCCTGTCAAAGAAGCGGACTCTGCCCTTATCGCACCGCACTGCCGATCCGCAGAATGCCATAGAATCCCCCAAAAACCATTCGATGTTCCGTGACAGACAGCACGGCACATTCCATTCAAAAATGAATACCTTCGTCCAAATTGTAGCAAACGGCGAGCGATCTGAACAAATCTATTGACGGATTTGTCCGCGGAGCCTGTTCCTGGTGTATGGCCGATGGCGGCCCGATTCCACACGGAGCGCGGGGCGCGCCGTAGAGACGGACCGAGTTGTCGTCGCGGAGCCGCTGCTGGGATCCAGACGAATCACCCCCTGGTTTATCGGGTGTTGATCCGTTTTTGCACGGTCAGTGAGTCGCGGGTGTTCGCCGTGCGGAAGTCCCGATTTGACGTTTTTGGCTTGAGTTGCCCCAATAGCGCACCGATAATAGCCCTGCAGTGTTGCTTCCGGATCCTCGGATGAGGGATCGGCGCACTGAGCGTTTGAGGGTATGACTGCTTTCTGGATTCTATGGACCGACGGGTGGTTTTCAACGGATGGCATACTACTTCATGGGTATCCATATTGGCATAATCCTTTGGTTGGGGTGCTGATCATGCATGTGCGGCGTAGCAATCCGCCCGGGCGTCTTGCGGGCAGGGCAGCTTCCATTCCGACCGCGGCGGCCGTCAGCGTGGTGTTGCTGGTCGCAGCGGGCATCGCGTACCGATCCGCCGCCTCGGCCTGGGACAAGAACCCCAATAAGAGCATACCCTTGCCGGTTCCTTTGCGAGAGATTCCCACGCAGATTGGCGGGTGGGTGGGGAAGGACGTGGAGATCGAGGCGGCCACCCAGGAATACATGAAGACGCATTACGCGGATGACTACGTGAGCCGAAGGTATTTCTGTGCGGCCGAGCAACTCGTGGCCGATGTCTACGTCGTCTACTGCTCCAAGCGTCCATCCGGGATACTCGGACACAGGCCTCAAGTCTGCTACCCCAATAGTGGCTGGGTGGCGGATGGTCAGATGCAGTCGGAATTTACTACCCAGTCCGGCAGGAAGATCGAGTGCCTGATCGATTCGTTTCACACGCGTCCGCCTGCCTACCAGCAGGTCCATGTGTTGAATTTCTACGTTCTCAACGGCCGGACCACGCTGAGTGAGAAGGCGTTCTCCAGTCTGTGGGACCGCAGGCCGAACCTATCCGGAGACCTGGCCCGATATGTGGCCCAGGTCCAGATCCGCTCCTTCAGCACCGAGTATCCGGCCAGAGCCTTGGCTTCACAGATCGTGGAGACCATTCTCAGGTTCCTGCCGGATCAGGATGGACATGTTGCCGCGGCTGATATCAGGGGCGATTCGGCACAGGCGCCAGGAGCGGTCGAGAGCGACAAGTGATTGCCTCTCTTCTGTATCGAATCGACGTAACTGTAGTGTTGACAATAGATTGTGTCTGTCTCTCGGGTGTCGCTGACGGGGACGGAGTCCGCCCTGTGCAGACCGCAAATCGTGTCGCCGCCACGGGTTTGAGCACGCTGGTTGCTCGGGTATGGCCAGAGGCGGCCCAGTAAGATAACCCTCTCTACTTTGGTCCTCTCTCGCGCATGCCTCTGATGGACTGAGGTTGTTGCGACTGGATCTGACGGTTCCCTCTGGGACCCTCAGGGTTTATGAGACGTGTGGTTTTCAGGTGGAAGGACGTTTCCACGGACATGCATACAGGCAATGGACGGTTCCAGGATGTTCCGTCCATCGGATGGTGTGTCGACTCTGCTGAGTCCCAGAAAGGATCATGAAGGTGTCACACAAAGCGTTTGGTGATCTGGCGATTCTGGGCGGTACGCCCGCCTTTTCGGAAAAGCTCCATGTCGGCCGGCCGAACATCGGTGACCGCGACCGTCTCATGGAGCGGATCAACGACATTCTGGACCGCCGCTGGCTGACGAACGCCGGCGTATACGTGAGGGAGTTCGAGCGGCGGGTGGCCGAGATGGTAGGCGTCCGGCACTGCATCGCGATGTGCAATGGAACGGTAGCCCTGGAGATCGCCATCCGGTCGCTGGGACTGAAGGGCGAGGTCATCGTCCCGTCCTTCACCTTCATCGCAACGGCCCACTCGCTCCAGTGGCAGGAGATCACGCCTGTGTTCTGCGATGTCGATCCCCAAACGCACAACATCGATCCGGAGCAGGTGGAGCGGCTGATCACGCCCCGCACGAGCGGGATCATCGGCGTGCACGTGTGGGGACGTCCGTGCGACGTGGAGCGGTTGGAGTGGATTGCCCGCAAGCACCAACTCG
Source organism: Phycisphaerales bacterium (assembly GCA_039683175.1). Taxonomy (GTDB): domain Bacteria; phylum Planctomycetota; class Phycisphaerae; order Sedimentisphaerales; family Anaerobacaceae; genus PLanc-01. The sequence goes on along the minus strand of JBDKRX010000028.1, from coordinate 6,246 downwards.
GTCTGCTCTACGACGCCGCCCACGCGTTCGCCTGCTCCCACAACGGCCGCATGATCGGCTCGTTCGGAAACGCCGAGGTGTACAGCTTCCACGCGACGAAATTCATGAACACGTTCGAAGGCGGGGCGATTGTCACCAATGACGACGATCTGGCTGCCAGGATTCGCCTGATGAAGAACTTCGGCTTCGCCGGCACCGACAAGGTGATCTACATCGGCACGAACGGCAAGATGTGCGAGGTCTCGGCGGCGATGGGCCTGACGTCGCTGGACAGTCTCGATGAATTCATAGCGGTGAATCGACGAAACCATGGGTTGTACCAGCGGGGGCTTGCCGACGCGCCCGGCCTGGATCTGGTGGTGTACAACGACGCCGACAAGTGCAATTACCAGTACGTCGCCGTGGTGGTGGATCCCGATGTGCTCCAACTGTCGCGCGACGAACTGGTGAAGGTGCTGGCCGCCGAGAATGTGCTGGCCCGCCGGTACTTCTACCCCGGATGCCATCAGATGGAGCCCTATCGGTCCTACTTCCCGAACGCCGGGTTGCTGTTGCCTCACACCGAATCGCTCACGAAGCGGGTCCTGTGTCTGCCAACGGGCACGACGATCGATCCCGAGATGATCGGGACCGTATGCCACATCCTGAGGTTGGCCGTGACTCACCCCGGGGAGGTGCATCACGCGCTGAGCAATACGGAATGCAGCCAGACCCAACCCAGTTGAGCCGACGGAATCCGGGCAATGACCGAGTCTCTGCGAAAGAAGGCCGAACGAGGGGTCCTGTGGAGCTTCATCGACGCGGCGGGCAACCGAATCGTCCAATTCGTCATTGGCGTGACCCTGGCGCGTCTGCTCCTGCCTGCGGAATTCGGCCTGATCGGAATGCTGACGATCTTCATCGCAGTGGCGCAGGCGCTCCTGGATGGCGGCTTCATCGTGACCCTGATTCAGAAGAAGGATGTCACGGAAGTCGACGCCAGCTCCGTCTTCTACTTCAACGTGGTGATCGGATCGGTCTTGACGGGACTAATGTATCTGGCAGCACCGTGGATTGCCTCCTTCTATCGTCAGCCGGATCTATGTGCTCTGAGCAGGGCGATATCGCTGGTCTTCGTGATCAACTCCCTGGGGGCTGTCCAGCTTGCCATGCTGAGCCGCGACATCGCCTTCAAGATCCAGGCCAAGGTAAGCCTGATCTCGGCGATCTGCTCGGGAGGCATCGGCGTGACCCTGGCGTACGGGGGATACGGCGTTTGGAGCCTCGTCGCGCAGCAGATCAGCCGGGCCCTGTTCAGTGCCGTGTTGCTGTGGGTGTTCAGTCGCTGGCGGCCCGGCCCGGTGTTCAGTTTCATCGCCTTGCGCCGCATGTTCACTTTTGGCTCGCGACTCCTGGTGTCGGGTATCCTGGACCAGGTGTTCAGCAACATCTACTATCCCGTAATCGGCAAGGTGTTCAGTCCATCGGACCTGGGATACTATACCCGCGCCACGCATCTGCAGGAGCTTCCCTCCTTGACGCTGACCCAGGCCGTCGCCCGGGTGGCTCTGCCGGTGTTCTCTTCGATTCAGGATGAGAACGCCCGGTTCAAGAGGGGATTGCAGAAGGTTCTCTGCCTTCTGATGTTCCTCATCGCCCCCAACATGGTGCTGCTGGCCGTCACCGCTCCGTCCCTTCTCAAGGTGTTGCACACCGAGAAGTGGCTGCCCTGCGTTCCCTATCTCCAGATGCTCTCCATTCAAGGCGTTCTGTATCCGTTGCATGTCTTGAATGTGAACGTCCTCATCGCCCGTGGCAGATCGGATCTGTTCCTGCGACTCGAAATTATCAAGAAGAGCCTGATCTTCTGCAATGTCATCATCAGTTGGCGCTGGGGCATCACGGCGATCATCATCGGGCAGATCGCGCTGAGCTTCGTCTCGTATTTTCTGAACAGCTATTACACCGGGAAGCTGCTGGGTTACTCCGCCTGGGAGCAATTGCAGGATATGGCGGCGTACCTTGTTTCCGCGGTGGCCGTTGGCGCAGGGGTGTACGCGTTGCAGTATGTCGGCCTGCCCGGTGCGACATTGCTGTTGGTGGTCCAGGTGGTCTTCGGAGTGGCGAGCTACCTGCTGCTGTGCGGGCTGCTTCGCCTGCCGGCTTTTCTGGATACCTGGCGTCTGGTGGCCCCGAGGGTGCCCATCGTGGCTCGGTTTGTTTCCTGACGCGGCTGCGCCGTTGCGGGAATGGGGAATCCATGGGTGAACGTGACATCAAAGTCAGTGCCCTGATACTCACGTACAATCACGAGCGGTTCATCGGCGAAGCCATCGAAGGGGTCCTGATGCAGAAGACCGACTTCCCGTATGAGCTGGTCATTACGGAGGACTGCTCGACGGACGGTACCCGCGACGTGATCCGAAGGTATTACCAGAAGTATCCCGACCGCGTTCGCGTCCTCCTGAACCGGCACAACATCGGGCCTCACCGCACCATCGTCCGAGGCTACCAGGCATGCCGCGGAAGGTATGTGACGTGTATGGACGGCGACGACTACTGGAGCAGCCCGGACAAACTACAGCGGCAGGCGGATCTCCTCGACCGGCATTCTGATTGCGCCATGTGCTTTCACAGTGTTACCCCTCTCCGGGACGACGAGCCGCAGGGATCGACGCCGTGGCGGCCCAGGAAGGTTCAGGAAACGTACACCCTGGCGGATATCCTGGACTGCAATTTCATAGCCGCGTGCTCGGTGATGTATCGCAAGGGAGTGTTTTCGGAGCATCCTTCGTGGTTCTTCCTCCTCCCGGTGGGCGATTGGACTCAGCACATTGCGCATGCACAACACGGCAAGATCGGTTACATCGATGAGCCCATGGCCGTGTACAGGATGCATCCGGGCGGCGTTCACAGTCTGCGACCGCGAGAGCAGACCTTGCGCGTGGACATCAAGACGCGTTTGTTCTTGCGACAGATGCTGGGGAAAGACTACCAGCCGGCGCTCACGGTGTCCCTGATTCATCAGTATGCCATGCTGGCCCAGGTGTACCGTGAGAAGGGAAACCGGGCCGAGTTGCGGGCCTGCGTTCGCGACTGCGTGCTGGATTGCTTCTCCAATTTCTTCAGAAAGGACCTCTCGCTGATGAAGATGCTGGCCCATACCTATCTCCCAGGGCCGTACGGATGGTTGCGGTCGTCGGCTCGCGGCCAGTCCGGGCAGGCAGGATGAGGATGTAGAATGCATATCTGTCTCCTGACTCTGGAGTGGCCCCCCTGCGGAGGGGGAATCGGGACGTACATGTTCAACCTGGCGCGCGGCCTTGTCTCGGCCGGGCACCGGGTGACCACGATCACCCACGACCGAGACCCGGTTGCCTGTCCCGGCGTCCGCGTTCAACAGGTTCCGTTGCCCGACACCGGCAGGGGCCTGGCCAGCCGGATGAAACGAGGCGCCGGGCGGCTGTTGCAGGGAATCCGGCACCCCTGGTCGTGGAAGGCCTATGAATCGTTCCGGAACGTGCTGTCGGCCGAGCCGGTCGATGTCGTCGAGACCGCCGAGTTTGGCGCCTGGGGCTGGCATTTTCTGCAGAATGCCCGTGTCCCTCTCGTGGTCCGATGTCACTGTCCCACCTGCGTGGTCTGGGCCGTCAACCATGACATGGCGGGGCGTTGCCCCAAGCCGTCGTACCTGCGGAAGCAGGAGTGGCTCGAGCGGGAACAAACACGATCGGCCGGTGGAATCGTCTGTCCGAGCCAGGCGCTGGCGTATCACCTCAGTCTCACATGGCTCATCCCGCTCAGTCGTTTCTCGGTCATACCCAACCCGATCGATGCGGAATTGTTCTGCCCTGGGGACGGGCAGGCCCGGAGCAAGGAAATCCTCTACGTAGGCAGGCTCGAGTACAACAAAGGGGTGTACGACCTGGCCGAGGCGGTGACGCCTGTCCTGGAGGAGCACCGCGACGTGCGCGTGCGGTTCGTAGGGAAGGACTTTCCCAAACCCCAGTGGATTGCCCGGGAAGGCGAGACGGCCGTCGACGCCATTCGTTCCATCGTTCCCAAGGCTTTTCACGATCGGCTGCTGTTCACGCCGCATTTGCCTGTGACGGAGATCGTCGCCCTGCACCGCAAGGCCCTGTGCGCGGTCGTCCCGACCCGGGGTTTCGAGAACTTCCCCTATACCGTCCTGGAGGCGATGGCTTGTGGAAACCCTGTCATCGCCACCCGTTGCGGCGGACCCGATGAAATCATCACGCACGATGTGGATGGATTGCTGGTTCCGGCCGGCCGGCCTCCTTTGCTGACGGACGCCATTCGGCGCCTCGTGTCGGAGCCGGAGAGCCGGCGCCGGCTGAGCGTGCAGGGAAGGCTGACGATCGAGAGACGGTTCTCCACCTCCGTTGTTCTCCCCAGGATCGTCGAGCAATACGCCGAAACGATCCGACGATTTAAGGATCGCCAGGCGAATGGCCGCGAGAGAACGGTGTCGGAAGGATAGCGCTGCTCCATGGGACGAGGAATGACAGTCTCCGTCGTGATCCGGGTCAGAGACGCTGCGCGGGAGTTGGAGCGTTGCCTCGACGCCTTGCAGCGCCAGGTGCTTTCCGATGGAGCGACGTTGGAGATTGTCGTCGTTGACAACGATTCGAAGGACGCCTCCCGCGATGTTGCGATGCGCCACGGCGCCGTGGTCGTGCCCATTTCCCGGACGGACTTCACCTGGGGCAGGGCTCTCAATCGAGGGATCGCCCAGACGCACGGCGACGTCGTGCTCCTGCTGTCGTCGGATGCGACACCGGCGGACGAGACCTGGGCGCAGCACATGACCGAGCCGTTCGTCGAGCCGGACGTGGCCATCGTGTACGGCAGGCAGTTGCCCTATCCCGATGCCCCGATCGATGAACGAGTCCGCCTGGCAAAGACCTTTGGGAGCGACCCCATTTCCCTGGATAGAGACCAGCATGCGAAGAACCCCTCCGCCAAGGGGATGCTGGCGTCGAACGCCTGTGCCGCGATTCGAAGGACCGTCTGGGAGGAGCATCCCTATGACGAGGAAACCTCCGGCGGAGAGGAAGGTCCGTTCACGTGCCAGGCGCTCACACGGGGGTATCGTTGCCTTTATGAACCGTCTGCCAGGGTGTACCATTCTCACCGGGACGGCTCGTGGCGGCTTGCCTGCCGGGGTTGGGAGATCCTCCACAAGAACGTGGTGTACACCGGTTCCCGCCTTCGATGGTGGATGCTTTTGAAATGGTGGGCGGGGGTGACGAAACGTCGGATCGTCAACTGTATCCAGGCCGACGTCCCGTTGTGTTGCCGGATCGGGGGATTGCTGCGATTGCCTGCCGACCTGCTGGCCTGCATGATCGTGGGACCGCTCATGCTCTCTGCGAAGTCCAGGCAAAAGGTGAGGCAGGCGTTCTGGAGATAGGATGGGGATAGGCCGACTCAACCCGGGACGATTGGTGAATCTGGCGGGCGCCGTGTGGCATTATGTCCGGTGGCGATGGCGGTTTCATTCCTTCGGATGGCGATCCCGACTGGGCCGGTGCGATATGTTGATGAATGCGCGAGCCATCTCGATCGGACGTCGCGTGCTGATCCGCAAGGGGGCCCGGCTGGAGGCCGTCGGGCCGGACTTGGGCAACGGCCCCAAGCTGATTGTCGGCGACGGCACGGCCATCCAGTTCTACTTCCACTGTGGAGCGGCCCAGCAGGTGAAGATCGGCCGCAACGTGCTCATGGGCGGCAGAGTCTATATCACGGATCACGATCACTGCTATGATGAGCCGGATCGGAGCGCTCGCGAGAGTCCCAGACTGAAGACTGCCCCCGTCGAGATTTGCGACGGCGCGTTCCTCGGAGAGGGGTGTGTGATCCTCAAGGGAGTGCGGGTGGGCAAGCGTGCGGTCGTCGCGGCCAATGCGGTGGTGACGCGAGACGTTCCGGATTTTGCCGTTGTTGCGGGGATTCCGGCCAAAGTGGTGAAGACTATAACGTCCCCAGGGGGAACGTGAACTCATCGCGAGAGTGTCCCGGCTGATACGTCTGGGGCCCTCGTGTCCGTACGCCGGCTTTTGCCAGGATTAGTCGCCGGCATGTGGGGTGCGTACGATTTGACCGGAGATTGCCTGGTGGTGGTCGGACATCGTTTGGAAAGGCGTGGTTCTCAACCATGGAACAGCAAGCAACGATAACCGGGTTGACCCTCTTTATCACGGTGGTTCTCTCCGTTGTGACGATCGGGGTTCCCCGCAAGTACAT
>JBDKRX010000027.1:0-1921 GCA_039683175.1 Phycisphaerales bacterium | reverse complement strand
CCCGCAGCAACAGCCCCCCCACCCCCACATCCAACGTCTGTGCCCCTACTTCCCAACACACACCGTGCGAATGCATCGAAAACCCCGGTCGTCGTCCCAGGGGTACGGCGGATACCTGGGGTTCGCGTCGGACCGCTCCAGACGCGGCGAGACATCCTCGTCGAAGAGCTTCTCATAGACCGAGCCGGTCCGGCCGCGATAAGAGGGGCAGCGGGTCCACGCACCGCCGCGAGTGGCGAAACGCGCCGCGTCCACTTTACAGTACTCCCGGGCGTTCCCGACAGTGTCATACAGGCCCCAGGAGTTCGGGAGCTTGCGGGCGACCGGCCGGGTGCCCGTGCCTTCCGTGTTGCCGCGATGCCAGACGTAGCGGTCGTCCATCTCGTCGCCCCAGTAGAATACGGTGCTCGTGCCGGCCTTGCAGGCGTAGAGCCATTGGGCCTCGGTCGGCAGGTCCACGCCGGCCCAGCCAGCGTATTGCAGAGCATCCGCATAACTGAGGTACACGACGGGGTGGTTGTCTTTTTGCGGGAACCCAGGGTCCTTCCAGGTCCACCGATTGCCGGCCCTCTCGGCATCGGTCACATAACCTGTCTCAGTGACAAATCGGTGGAACTGCCCCACCGTCACCTCCGTTCGACCGACCCAGAAGCCTTCCCCGAACGTCACGGATTGAGATGATACCCTGTCCGCGTCGTTCGGGTCGTCGGACTCGACGGGGACCTCGGCCATGAGACTCCCCGCCGGGACCCACACAAACTGCATGTTGTCTTTGGGATTGCGCCAGGTTCCGGTTGCGGCATGGGGGGCCCACGTGCACGAGGACACGACGAAGGTGACGCCAAGACAACCCAGAGCCAGGAGCTTGCGAATCACGTCGTCGCCTCCTTCAGCATGACCACCAGAGTTTCGCCGGCAAGCCGGACCGGATACGACGCAAGCGGCGTTTCGGCGGGTCCTTTAACCACCCGGCCGCTCAGGTCAAAATTGGAGTGGTTGAAGTTGTTGCATTGAAGGAGCCGGCGGCGGCGATTGTAGCTGATCGTCTGACCACCATGGGTGCAGAGCCCGGAGAGAACGGAATACTCGTCCGGGTCCGCATGCACAATGATGAGTTTGAGGGACCTCCCCTCGTCGGCAATCCATGCGGCGTTACCCACGCCGGAAAGGGAACGAGCCTTCTTCAAGTCCACCGTGAGACAATCCTCACCGATCGTAAGACTCTCAGGCTCCAGGTCCGGCGTGGCACAGCACGTGGACCTTGGCGCAGCCGGATCGCCTGCCGTTCGACAGCCACATACGCACCCGGCCAACAGCGCGGAGGCACGCATCATGTCCCGTCGCGTCATTCCATGTTCCATCTGCACACTCCCCTGAATTCAAGGGCCGTTTTCAACCAGCGACCGTCGCAGGGCCCACGGACGGGACCCCACGGCAACGATTATACATCCTCATCGGACTTGTGCCACAGCGGCAACCTGTCCACCCATTCAATTGCGCGTCGCAAGGTCGCGTTACCGACCGGCAATATCGCCGCGACGGACGAGGACAGCTCAGTGACCGGGCTCGGGACGGAATCGGCCTGTTTTTGTTGTGTTTGTTCTTGCATTTCGGGCTCTGTTCCATTACATAGAGGCGCGATTCGCCGCCCGACTCCAACCCGGGCGTGCGAAAATGCCACGGCCACCATTGAAAGGGATCCGCCCATGTTGAAAATAGGAATGATCGGAGCTGGTTTTGTCGCGTCCTTCCACGAGCGGGCCCTGCGCTCCGTCCGGAGCGCCGAGCTGGCCGGGATTTACGCTCTCAAGGGGGCCGAAACGCTGGCCCAGCGGGCCCGGCAGGATCACCTGGGCGACACCAGGACGTACGAATCCGTCGCTGAGCTGGTCAAAGCAGTCGATGTGGTCTGCGTGTTCGC
>JBDKRX010000026.1:0-2271 GCA_039683175.1 Phycisphaerales bacterium | reverse complement strand
ACTTGGTGCCATTATGTAGTACAGGTGTATCGCCCCGGCATGATCGGTTGTGTTGACGTGCAGATGGGTTGATTTGCCGGCCCGCCGCACGGTGGTGCATCACGCCGAGGGAAGATGTACAGCCCGGAAGAGAGCGCACGCGTAAGGATGCCGGAGGATGATCATGCACAGAAGGGCTTTCACACTCATCGAGTTGCTCGTCGTCATTGCGATCATCGCGATTCTCATGTCGATCCTCATGCCCTCTCTGCATGTCGCCAGGGAACAGGCCCGCAGCGTTCAGTGTCGCGGCAATATCCGGACGCTGACCATGGCCTGGCTGATGTACAAGGACGAGAACGATGCCAAGCTGGTCGGCGGCCATCCGCAGGTGGACACCGCCGAGGTCGTTCCGGGGCCATGGGTGTACATGCCGCCGAGTCCGGAAACCTCCACTGTGGAACAGAAGAAGGAGTACATCAAGAGAGGCCTGCTGTGGTCTTATGTGAAGAAAGTCGAGGTCTATCGGTGTCCTTCCGATAAGCGCAAGAACAACCCCAACCATAAATACGCCTATCGCACCTACTCGATTGCCGGCGGCATGAACGGTGTGCAGAACAACACATGGGAGATCAGGCCCTGTGTCAAATACACCGACATCAAACAACCGGCCAACAAGATCGTTTTCATCGCGGAATGCGATCCCCGCGGCTACAACATGGGGTCCTGGGTCATCAATCCCAAGAGCAAGCAGTGGGTGGATCCCTTCGGGATCTGGCACCGCGACAACAGCAGCGTCCTGAGCTTCGCGGACGGCCGTGTCGATATGCACAGGTGGCTCAGCCGTGGGCTGGTGGAATGGAACCTCAAGGCGTTGCACGAGCCGCAGAACTTTGCATTCTACCGGACCCCGCAGGACAACGAGGAGATGGAGGATTTCGAATTCGCTCTGGATGCCTACGCCTACAGGTCCCTTCAGTAGGATTTGTCGCTTCGTACGGCGCATGAGAAATGTCGCCCGCATCATGAGGGTGTGAAACGAAACACTGCAAGCAGAATTGTCGAAGCATCTGTGAAGGAGGACTGCCATGTACAGAAGAATCCGTGCACTGACACCCCTGGCCCTCGTTTTGGGGCTGGCTCTCGCGAGCGTGTCCGACGCCGCTCTCGTGGGCTGGTGGAAATTCAACGACGGAGACGGTACGGTCGCCAAGGACAGTTCCGGTCGGGGCTATGACGGCACCGTCACCAATCCCGATTGGGTGGAGGGCAAATTCGGCAGCGCCCTGAATTTCACCGGGACGAACTACGTGGACGTCCCCGCGGAGAGCTGGTCCACGGTAACGACCCAGGCCACCGTGTGCTTCTGGGCCTATGGCGATCCGGCCGCTCAGCCCCAGGCCAACTTCATCTTCGGGGCTTTCTTAGATCCGGCCAACAACGAAGCGAGGAAGATGTGCGCCCACGTGCCCTGGAGTGACGGCACGATCTACTTCGACTCAGGTGGAACGACCGCGACGGGCGCGTACAACAGGATCAGCAAAGCGGGTAACGCGTCCGACTATGAAGGCACCTGGACGTTCTGGACATTTCTCAAGAATGCCGATACCGGCGATCAACAGATCTATATCAACGGCGTTCTCTGGCACAGCGGGACCGGCATGACCCAACCTATGTCGGGCGTCACCAAGTTCACGATCGGCACCAAGCCCAGCCTCGCCGAAGGATGGTATCGCGGGATGATCGATGATTTCCGTCTCTACGACACGGCATTGTCGATCGATGAGATTCTGGAGGCTATGACGGGACGCGGTCCCGGCCGTGGACTCGCCTCCGACCCGGTTCCCGAGGATGAAGCGACTGATATCCCGCGGGATCTGGTCCTGGCCTGGACCGCAGGAGAGTTCGCCGACACGCACGATGTGTACCTGGGAACGGTGTTCGACGACGTCAATGATGCCAGCAGAGATGCCCCGGCGGATCTGTTGGTCAGCCAGGGACAGGATGGGACGGCATTCGACGCCGGCAGGCTCGAATTGGGCCAGCTTTACTACTGGCGAGTCGATGAAGTGAACGCGGCCCCGGATAGCACGGTCTACAAGGGCAATGTCTGGAGCTTCACCGTCGAGCCGCACGGCTACCCGATCACCAATCTGACGGTCGAGGCCTCCAGTCAGCAGCCCACCTCGCCTGCGATCCGGACCATCGATGGTTCCGGCCTGGACGCGTCCGATCAGCACGGCGTCGATCTGAAGACCATGTGGGTTACCCCGGGCGGCCTGCCCGCCTGGA
>JBDKRX010000025.1:0-83989 GCA_039683175.1 Phycisphaerales bacterium | reverse complement strand
CTGGTGACGCTGTATAAAGGCATCCATGGCGTTGCTCCTTGGAAACGGTTGGTGTTCTGCAAACCCTACCGTACACCAAAGAGCAACGCCTTTCATCTATTTGGTTGCGGCCGAAGGCCGCGCCAAGTTCTCAGACATCCAGACGCACAGCGTGCCTGTGTCGAATATAGTGCCGCGGGATCGCGGTCGGCAAGAGAAACGTTGGTTCCCGCCGGGACTGCGGTAGGATGGTGACCAGGTAAATCGATACGGTATCGTCTGTCGGATGGGCACACGGATGCTCGGACGGGAAAAGCGTGCCGGAGCTGGTTGCCGGACCCGTGACAGTGGACAGCGCCGCTCTGGTCCAGGCAATCGCCAGTCCCGAACAGATCAACGTCAATTCGGTCACCGGGGCAACCCCCAAGACCAACAGCAGGGAAGCCTACAGACAAGGCCAGTCGAGCGTACAGTAGTCGATTTGGGCATTGCATGTCGGTTACTCATCTGGTAGATTGATACTCCTGAGGACTCTCGGGCATTTGTCCTTGTGGCTCCGACAGGTGGCGAATCATGCCCACAAGGCAGGAAGGTTGCGTGTGAATTGCACGGTGATTCAACGTATCGCAGCATCATCCTGTAACAATCCCGGAAGGAGGACTGTCATGTGTAAGCGACTCGTTCATGCAATGGCGCTAATCGTGATCTTGAGTCTCGCCGGCGGGGCATGGGCCGACCTGGCCGGCCACTGGAAACTCGACGAGGGCGCAGGCGCCGTGGCCGCGGACTCCAGCGGAAACGGTCATGACGGCGCCCTGCTGGGCAATCCCCAGTGGGTGGCGGGCATGTATGGCGGCGCACTGCAATTCGCCGGCACGTCCAACAAGGTGGACATCCCTTACAGCGACCAGCTCAACCCTGCGGATCAGTTCAGCCTGAGCCTCTGGGCCAACGCGGATCCCGCAGGCAGCGGGCATCGGTCTCCCATCACCTCTCGCGACGACGCGCCCACAAGAGGCTACATCATCTACGTGGAGCCGGGCAATACCTGGCAGTTCTGGAACGGCACCGGCGTCGGCACCGGCACCTGGAACACCGTGCAGGGTCCCGCCGTGGACCTGGGCGAGTGGACCCACGTGGCGGCGACGTTCTCGGATGGGAACAAGAAGTTCTACATCAACGGCGAACTCGTCGGCGAAGGCACGAGCGCCTTCGGTCCCAACACGCAGCAGGTCCTGCGCATCGGCGGCGGCGCCTCCGAAGGCGCCGGCAACTACTTCTTCGTCGGCAAGATCGACGACGTAGCCGTCTTCGATCACGCCTTGACGCAGTCGGAAGTCAAAGCGGCGATGGCGGGCGTCGGCCCCGCCGGAGCGGCGACCAACCCCAACCCGGAAGACGCAAGCATCGATGTGCCTCGCGACACGGCGCTTGGCTGGGAAGCAGGCAAGTTCGCTGCGACGCACGACGTGTATATCGGCACGTCCTTCTCGGATGTCAACGATGCCGGCGCGTCCGATCCGAGAGGGGTTCTGCTCAGCCAGGGACAGACAGACGCGACCTATGCCCCGGCGGACAACCTCGAATACGGCCGGACCTACTATTGGCGGATCGACGAAGTCAATGGGGCTCCCGACTACACCGTCTTCCAAGGCAGCGTCTGGAGCTTCACCGTCGAAACGTATGGCTATCCGATCACCAATGTGACCGCCGAGGCGTCCGCTGCACAGATCACGTCGCCCGCGATCCGGACCATCGACGGCTCCGGCCTGGACGCACTCGATCAGCACGGCGTCGATCTCAAGACCATGTGGGTCACGCCCGGCGGCCTGCCCGCCTGGATCCAGTACACATTTGATAAAGAATACAAGCTGCACGAACTGTGGGTCTGGAACGCCAACTCGGAGCTCGAACTGCTCATGGGGTTCGGCGCCAAGGACGTCGCGATCGAGTACTCCACCGACGGCGAGACCTGGACCCCACTGGAGAACGTGCCTCAATTCTCTCAGGGAACCGGCACGGCGACCTATACGCCCAATGTCATCGTCAGTCTCGGCGGTGTGATGGCGAAACACGTCAAACTGACGATTCACGATAACTGGGGCGCCACTACGATGACCAGCCTCAGCGAGGTGCGGTTCTTCCACGCCCCGGTGCGGGCCTTCTCTCCCCAGCCGGCAGTCGGAGCCGCGGGAGTCAGCATCGAAACCGATCTGACCTGGCGCTCCGGCCGCGAGGCCGCCTCGCACGTGGTGTACATCGACGCCGACAGCAACGCAGTCGCCGATGGCGCCGTCCCAGGTCAAACGACGACCGACCGTGTCTACACTCCCCCCGGTCTGATGCTCGGAACGAAATACTTCTGGAAGGTGGATGAGGTCGGCGACACCGGCACCTACGCGGGCGACATCTGGGATTTCACGACCGAAGACTACCTGGTCGTCGATGATTTCGAGAGCTACGACGACGACATCGACGCCGAAACCACGATCTGGCACACATGGATCGACGGCGTCACGGACAAAGCCAGCGGCTCGCAGGTGGGCTACACAGACGCTCCGTTTGCCGAAAGGACGAATGTTCACGGCGGCAAACAGTCCATGCCCCTGCAATACAACAACACGGACTTCTCCTTCTCGGAGGCCAAGCGGACCTTCGACTCCCCCCAGGACTGGACCGCACACGGCGTCAAGAGCCTCTCGCTCCATTTCGCGGGCATGGCCGGCAACAGGGGCCAACTGTACGTCAAGATCAACAACACCAGGGTGGTCTATGACAGCCTGGCAACCGATCTGGCCGAGACGACGTGGTTGCCGTGGAACATCGATCTGTCCACGGTCGGCAACGTGAGCGGTGTCCGTTCGCTGACGATCGGCGTCGAGGGCTCCGGGACCACCGGCACGTTGTACATCGACGATATTCGCCTGTACTCACGCACTCCGGAATACATCGTGCCGACGGAGCCTGACACGGCCGGCCTCGTGGCTCACTACACGTTCGACGGCAATCTGAACGATTCCGCAGGGTCCCATCACGGGACGGCCCTCGGCAATGCCAAGGTTGCGAGCGATCCGACACGGGGACAGGTCCTGTCCCTGGACGGCTCCGGCGACGCGGTGGACATACCCTATAGCGCGGACCTCAATCCCGAGGCGTTCACCGCGAGCTTCTGGGCCTATCCGGACCCCGCCGGAACCGGTCATCGTTCGCCGCTCACATCCCGCAACGGCACCCCTCTGAGCGGCTACCTCTTCTATATCGAGCCGGGCAACGCATGGCAGTTCTGGACGGGCAACGGCGCCGCCTGGGATCCCACGACCGGTCCGGCGGCCAAATTGGGCGAGTGGACCCATGTGGCCGCGACATTCGGGAACGAGCAAAGGAAGCTCTACATCAATGGGCGGCTGGCCGGACAGGGCACTGCCCCGCTGAGCCTCAACACGCAACGACCCCTGCGGATCGGCGGCGGCGCCACCGAAGGGACCGGGGACTTCTTCTTCCCGGGCATGATCGACGAGGTTCTCCTGTTCAATCGCGTCTTGTCCGCGGCGGAGGTCGCCGGTCTGGCCGGACAGACGACGCCGCTGCATGCATCCTTCTGAGCAGCGGATGCCAGGATATCAAGGCGGATCGACCGGAACGTCAAGCGACACCCAAGCGGGGCCTGCATCACACGACCCAGGCCCCGCTCCTTTTCTGTGCCGACACAACGGTCGTCGGGAGCGGACAACCCGTCAATTTGGGCATTGCGTGCCGGCCCCGGATTTGGTAAACTGACAGCTTAGAGGAGTTTCGGGTACTTGCTCGTGTGGCTCCGACGGGTGGCGGACTACGGGCATCAAGGTTGGTCTGGATCGTGTGTCGGGCCAGGATCGGAGGCCCGGGTAAAATAAGGTGGGGCAAGCAAAAGACGCAGACGCCATGCACAGAGCAAAGCCAGGTGTTCATGGCCTTCGAGCGGCGGTGGAAGGTGTAGAAGCATCATCCTGCAACAACTTTTGAAGGAGGACTGTCATGTGTAAACGATTCTCTCACGCAACTGCACTGGTTCTGGTCTTGATGCTGGCCGGCGGGGCCTGGGCCGAGCTGGTCGGACACTGGGCACTGGACGAGGGCACTGGAACTACGACGGAAGATTCCAGCGGAAATGGAAACAATGGTACGCTCGAGGGGCCCGTGTGGGTGGAAGGGGTGTTCGATGGCGCTCTGCAGTTCACCGGCGACGATCGCGTGAATTGTGGGGAAGCAACAAATCTGGGGCTTACCCAGGCGCTCAGCCTCGCGTTGTGGGTGAACCCGGCCGATTTCACCGGAGACCGTGCCTTTGCCGGCCGTGCTGCTGCGGGTGTGGGTTATGCATTCAAATCCCAGAGCACCCATCTGCGTCTCACCACGCCCGGTGTGCTCGATCACGACGGGAATAACTCGATCCTGACATTGAACACCTGGCAGCACGTGGCAGTGACCTTCGCGCCCGGCCAGACGGGGGGCTGCGTGTTCTATATCAACGGGGTAGCGACCGACACCCTGACCGCCAGCGCTCTGACCGCCGGCGCAGGGCCGTTTGAGATCGGCCACAACTTCTGGGGACAGTGGTGCAACGGCATGATCGATGATGTTCGCCTGTACAACCATGTCCTGACGCTGGAAGAGGTCCAGGCCTCCATGGTGGCGGTGAGCCCCGGGTTGGCCGGCGAGCCCAACCCGGAGGATGAGGCGACGGATGTGCCTGCCGACGCCGCGTTGGCATGGACGCCCGGCGAATCCGCAGTCACACACGATGTCTACCTGGGAACGAGCTTCGACGATGTCAACGACGCCAGCACGTCCGACCCGAGAGGCGTCCTCGTCGGTCAGGGCCTGGCGGAGGCCGCCTATGCCTCGGACAGCCCGTTCGAATACGGCCAGACCTACTACTGGCGAGTCGATGAGGTCAACGGAGCCCCCGACTACACCGTCTTCAAAGGCGACGTCTGGAGCTTCACCGCGGAGACGTACGGCTATCCAATCGCCAACCTGACGGTCGAGGCCTCCAATGCACAGTTGACCTCGCCCGCGAGCAATACGATCAACGGCTCCGGCCTCGATGAGCTCGATCAGCACGGCGTCGATCTGAAGACCATGTGGGCCACCTCCGGCGGTCTGCCCGCCTGGATCCAGTACACATTCGATAAGGTGTACAAGCTCCACGAACTGTGGGTCTGGAACGCCAACTCGGAACTTGAGGTCTTCATGGGCTTCGGGGCCAAGGACGTCGTGATCGAGTACTCCTCCGACGGCGAGACCTGGGCCCAGTTGGAGAATGTGCCCGAATTTGCCAAGGGAACCGGCGCCGCGACCTACACGGCAAACACCATCGTCGATTTCGGCGGCGTGATGGCCAAGTATGTCAAGCTGACGATCAATGACAACTGGGGCGCCACCGCGCTGGTCAGTCTCAGCGAGGTGCGGTTCTTCTATACCCCGGCGCAGGCCTTCGAGCCCGATCCGGCGGACGGCGCCACGGGAGTTGACGTCGACGCCACGCTGAACTGGCGGCCGGGACGCGATGTGACCTCGCACGAGGTTTACTTCGGCGCCGATGCCAATGCGGTGGCCGAAGGCACGGTGGCAGCCGAAACCGTGACCGACCACAGCTTCACGCCCGCGTCCATGGACTTCGGCGCCGTGTACTTCTGGAAGGTCAACGAGGTCGGCGACGCCGGGACCTATGAAGGCGATCTCTGGAGCTTCACATCGCAGGAATTCGCCCCGGTCGACGACTTTGAGGGCTATACAGACGACATCGAGGCCGAGACAACAATCTGGCATGCCTGGGTCGACGGCGTGACCACGCTAGCCAGCGGTTCGCAGGTCGGATACACGAACTCGCCGTTCGCCGAGAAGGAAATCGTTCACGGTGGCAAGCAGTCAATGCCCTTCATGTACGACAACGCGACCTCGTTCTTCTTCAGCGAAGCCGAGCGGGAATTCGAGTCGGCCCAGAACTGGACCGGCAACGGCGCCGACGAGGTGGGTCTCTGGGTCCGAGGCAACGCCGCGAAATTCGTCGAGACCGCGCCCGGCCAATACACCATCAGCTCCAATACCGCGGACATCTGGGGCACCTCCGACAACTTCCGCTTCGTCTACAAGCAGCTCAACGGCGACGGGGCGATCTCCGCCAAGGTCCTCGGCATCACCGGCGGCTCCGCCACCTGGGCCAAGGCCGGCGTGATGATCCGTGAGAGCCTGGACCCGGCCGCTTCGTACGCGCTGATGCACCCGACGCCGGACGGCCGGCGGGCCTTCCAGAACCGTCCGACCACCGGCGCCAGCGCCGTCTCGGCACATAGCGAAATCGGCGCGATCACCTTCCCGATCTGGGTGAAGGTGGAGCGAAAAGGCAATCAGTTCACCGCCTATTACTCCCAGGACGGCACGACCTGGACGAAGCAGCCCGACACGGAGAACACCGGTACCGACCGATCGCCCAATCCGCAGACCATCGGCATGGGCAACAGCGCCTACATCGGCCTGGCCGTGGCCAGCAACAATACTGCAGGCGGCTTCTGCTTCGCCGAGTTCTCCGATGTGGTCACCACCGGCGGCGCAACCGGCAACTGGACGGTCGCCAACATCGGCGACAATCCGGGCAATGACTCGGCGCCGATGTACGTCACCCTGGCGGACAGCGCCGGCAAGAGCGCCACAGTGACCAACGCCGATATCGTGACGTCGGTGGACTGGACGCGATGGGTGATCCCCATGAGCGATTTCGCAGGAGTGAACTTCACCAAGGTCAAGAAGATGGTCATCACCATCGGCGACAAGACCGCAACCACGGCGGGCGGGACCGGCATCGTCTTCATCGACGATATCGGATTCGGACACTCCGCCGAATGACCCGACCGACGGGACACATATCCTGACACTCAAGCGGGGCCTGCGTCTGCAAGACAAGGGCCCCGCTTCCATCCTGGGCAAAGAAACCACCGCCGCAAGGTTTTCCCTGTGGCTTGGGCGGAACCATCCCCTGGAGAATCCGTGGTCGCCCTCTCTCAAGCTCCCGGTCCCAACAGCCGATAGACAAGAAAACGCATCGCCGACACAATCCCGTTGCAGCGGGCATTTCGATCTGGTATAAGTGATATTATCGGCTGCGAGGGTTCCCACTGGCATGCCGGAGTCACAACAGAGAGGCAATTCAGTATCACATGAAGAATGGTGTCGCGCGGCTTTTCGTTCTCCCGGAGGTTTCCGCCGGGAGCGAGGGGTCGAGGTGTGCAGACGGGAGTGGAACGTATGCGATCCACATCTTGTTTCAGGCACGATCAAAGCCAGGGGCCATGCTTTGTCGCTTCCGCGAGGAAGGGAGGTGTCAGCCAAAGGACACGCTGCGAGTGAACAAAACCGTATGGGAGAAGTGTGGTTGGAGTCTCAGGTTGACTGTGGAGGACACTGAAGATGAAGAAGGCAATCTTGGTATTCGCTGTCGTATCTGTGTTCAGCACGACGACTATGGCTGTTGACATAGCGATTTCGACCCAGGCGAACTGGTGGTCGCAAACCGCGGCTGACCGCGAAATGCAGGAAATCGTCGACAATGTGAAGGCCGTGCCCATTGAACGATTCACAGCATCTGACCACGCGGCCCTTGCAGACTGGGTCGTCGCCCACACAGGGGATGGCGCCTCGGACCTCTTGATCCTTTGCGGACAGTGCCCAGCCACAATCTATGCAGCGGGCAATACGCAGCCGGACGGCTCCCTGCTCGAGCTGTTCCTGGATGACGGCAACTGTGTCGTCAATACCGGCGACTGGATCTTCTACATGGTCAATGGCGCCGGCACCAATGGCACGGCGGCATTGCCCAATGTCATGGACATCCCCAGCATGGAGATGTGGGATGACAACACGTCTGTCACTGTGACGGCCGACGGTCAGAAGTACACCCCCTCCCTGGTCAATTTCGCTACGGACCGCGCGATCCACATCGATGCCCTGGTAAACGATTGGTATGCAGAGCTGATTCTTGCTCTGGCTGCCGATGGAAACAGAGCGGAACCCGTGATCCTCCGCAATTCGGCGACCGGCGGCCGCATAGGCGTCTTTTTCCAGACCGCCAATCAGGACGACGACCCCCGCGGCGAGGTCATGAGCGAATGGATCAATAACTGGTATCTCGTGGTCGCTGCTCCTTCCCTGAAGGGCTCGAGTCCGTTCCCCGAAGACGGAGCCATTGATGTCCACCGCGATGCGGCTTTGAGCTGGAGGGCCGGCAAATATGCCGCGACGCATGACGTGTACTTTGGAACGAGCTTCGAGGAGGTCAGCAACGCCACCCAACCCGTCCAGAACGTGACGGACGCCGCATATGATCCGGAGGGTCTGCTCGAATACGGCCGGACCTACTACTGGAGAGTCGACGAGGTCAACGGGGCGCCCGACAATACCGTATTCCCAGGCGACGTCTGGAGTTTCACCGTCGAGCAGTACGCCTACCCGATCACCAGTGTGACGGCCACGGCCTCCGCGGAGCAGATCACGTCGCTCGCGACCCGGACCATCGACGGCTCCGGACTCAATGAGCTCGATCAGCATGGCACCGACTTGAAGACCATGTGGGTCACCCCGGGCGGCCTGCCGGCCTGGATCCAGTACACATTCGACCAAGTCTACAAACTCCATGAGTTGTGGGTCTGGAACAGCAACTCCGAGCTCGAACCGCTCATGGGCTTCGGCGCCAAGGACGTTGCCATCGAGTACTCCACTGACGGCGAGAACTGGACCCCGTTGGCGAATGTGCCCCAGTTCGCACAGGGAACCGGCAAGACCACGTACACCGCGAACACGACGATCAACTTCAGCGACGTCATGGCCAAACACGTCAGACTGACAATCAGCGACAACTGGGGCGCCACAACAATGGTCAGCCTCGGGGAAGTCCGATTCTTCTATGCCCCGCTGCAGGCGTTCGAGCCCGATCCGGCGGATGGCGACGTGGACGTCAGCATCGACGCCACACTGGGCTGGCGACCCGGCCGCGAAGCAACCTCCCATGAGGTCTACTTCGGCACCGACGCCGACGCCGTGGCCGCCGGGACCGTGACGGCCGAGACCGCGACCGGCCACAGTTACACGCCGCCTGCCATGGATCTCGAAACCACCTACTACTGGAAGGTCGATGAGGTGGGCGATACCGGGACCTATGAGGGCGATGTGTGGACCTACACCACCCAGGAGTTCCTGGTCGTGGACGATTTCGAGAGCTACAACGATGATATCGACGCCGAGACCACGATCTGGCATACCTGGATCGACGGCGTGACCGACCTGGCCAGCGGCTCGCAGGTGGGATACACCGACCCCCCGTTCGCCGAGAAGACGATCGTTCACAGTGGCAGGCAGTCCATGCCTCTGCAGTATAACAACACGACCTTTGCCTACTCGGAGGCCACGCGGACGTTCGAGGATGCCCAGGACTGGACCGCCCGCGGCATCAAGACCCTCGCGATCTACTTCAGGGGCGTTTCCGGCAACAGCGGGCAACTGTACCTCAAGATCAACAACACCAAGGTCGTCTACGAAGGCGACCAGGCCGATCTGGCGAGGTTCGGTTGGCAGGCGTGGAACCTCGATCTGTCCACGGTCGGCAACGTCAGCAGCGTCCGCTCGCTGACGATCGGCATCGAAGGTTCTGGGACCACAGGCATTCTGTACATCGACGACATCCGGCTCTACCCCAGGGCCCCCGAGTACCTCACTCCGGTCCTGCCGGCAGCCACGAACCTGGTGGGGCATTACACCCTCGATGAGGGATCCGGCACCAAGGCCAACGACTCGTCCGGCAAAGGCCATCACGGCACCGTCATCGGCACTGTGGAGTGGACCGCGGGAATGGTCGGCGGCGCCATCGTGCTCGGCGGGGACGGGGATTACGTCGATCTCGGGAATCCGGCAGATTGGCCTGCCGGCGCTGAGGCGCGCAGCATGTGTGCCTGGGCCAAGACCGAGGATGTCCTCGCCACGTGGCATTTTGCCGTGTCCTATGGCACCGGAGCCACGAACCAGGCGATGTTCCTCGGCCTCAACGGCACCGCCCTTTATGGCGGCGGCTACGGCAATGACGTGTCCATCAGCAACTTCTGGGAGGTCGATGTCTGGCACCACATCGCTCTGACCTACGACGGCACGACTGCCCGGCTGTACGCGGATGGTATCGAAGTGGCCTCGGCCGCCAGGGCCTGGAACCTGGTCCGCAACCAGGCCCGCATCGGCCAGCAGGTGAACGAACTGAACGAGTTCTGGAACGGCTCGGTCGATGACGTGCGCATCTACAATAAGGCGCTGTCGGCCGAGGAGGTCGCCGCCCTGTCCGGACAGACCACGCCAAGGCACATACCGTTCTAAGCCCATCGTCCACGTCTTCACCCAAGGTGGAATGATGTGAATTGAAAGGGGCTGTGAGCCAGGCTCGCAGCCCCTTCTTCGTCTGCTCCGCGATCTCTGGTACAGCACACGCCTGATCGGCGGAGGCGGGTTGCCGTCCGCTTCCGGCAGGAGCAGGACCCTGGTACGAACCAGACGACAAACGCGGAATTGACACAACTCTTGCACAAATCCAACGCAATCTGGTATGCTGAGGGACGGTGTAAGGCAGGCAGATCAGACAGGTGACCAAGAGGTGTCGATATGAAGAAACCACAGGGGTTCACGCTGATCGAGTTGCTGGTTGTGATTGCTGTCATCGCACTTCTCATGAGCATTCTTCTGCCCTCGCTGAGCAAGGCCAAAGAACAGGCGAAGAAAATCGTCTGCTCGGCACATACGAAAGGTCTCGGCGTCGCCCTGCTCATGTACGCCGACAACAACGACCGTAAGACGCACCATTCACCCAACGAAGGTCTGTGGGACAACGCTTATCTGAGACCATCCAAGGTCACGCCGCTCAGTCCGAATGACGAATTCGCATACTGGGGCGTCGCATATCTGCCGTATGCCAGCACCAAGAAGATATTCCGGTGTCCCGGCACCCGGCGGACGGACGACTGGCCGGACAAAGGATGGGGGATCGCCTATCTGGAGTATTTCAAGTACTGCTCCTACGGAATCAACGGGTATGTCACCTGGAATAGCGCCAAGAATAGAAACATCCAGATCGACCACGATTTCAAGAAACACGACGAGGTCATCGTCTTTCAGGACCACATCGAGCAGAAGCTCGACGGCATCGATGAAGATATGTTCTGCATCAAGCCGGGGGACAGCATCAACCTCACACAATGGCGTCCGGGCAGCAGCCTGGTCGAGGGGTATTGGCGGGGATATGACACGGTGGGGGAATGCTTCCGGCACGTGAAGAACTCCAACACCTGCTGGCTGGACGGCCATGTCAGCGCCATCAAGGAAACAACCGGCGAGGACGTCCCGACCTCCTGGTACACCGGCCTGCAAGGGACGCAGTAGCAATCCAACAGAGAGGGGACCGGATCATGGATGTCAGGTATTTCGTCATGGCGATTCTCATTGCGGCGTCTCTGCCGGCTCTGCCCGGCTGCAAACAAAAAGCAGACGAGGCCGGCGGACAGGCTGCGGTGGCGGTCCCCCCCGACGCAGCGGCGACGATCCAGGGTTTGACACGGGGCATGCAGCCCATCGCCGTGGCGAGCATCTCGAAATCGCAGCACGTCGGTCGCCGCTGCGTGGTGGTCGCGAAGACGCCGGAGCGGCGGGACCCGCCCCCGCCGCCGCTGGGGATGGTTCGCCTGCTGGGACCCACCATCGTCTATATCGCACAGATCCACGACGTCTCTGCGGACACGCTCGACGTCAAAGCCGCCTACCCAAATTCGGACAGCGTCAAGATCATCACAGTCCCCAAGGCGGACATCCAATCCGTTCACCTCGGTAATTAGCCCGGCCCAAACCCACTGCGGAGGCGCACATGGGAAGACTTCTTTCGCGGTCTTTATCTGTTGTCCTGGTGCATCTTCTATGTGTGCAGGTGTGCTCCGCGGTCCCCGAGACCGGGTCCGAGCCGCACGGGATGTCGAAACCACTTTCGTTTTCCCAGATACAGCTTCGGGGCGGACTGGGCGTTCGGTACTCGGCGGCCACATGCAACCTGCTCACACGAACGGATCGCTACTCTCTGGAGAGTTTCGCAGCCAGCGCCGCGGGACGACCCGGCGCGCTGTGGTGGGACTGGCCTGGAGATCAGATCGGCCGATGGCTCTCCGTCCTCCATGTTGCACAGGGGTACGACTGGACACCGGCCGACTGGCACCGCCGGGCCGTCGCCGACGTGGTTCTGCCCCTCCAGACAGAGGATGGCCGTTTCGGACCGCCGGGCGCTGTCGCGTCCGAGGACGTCCGGCTCCTCTCGGGCAACGCGTTTGCCCTGCGAGGTCTGATGGACGCCTACGCGGACACACGCGACCCTCGCTTTCTCAATGCCGCCCGCCGACTGGGGCGGTATTTCGAGACGACCGCCTCGACGTGGGAGACACGCCGGGATGGAAAGCTTCATGAATTCTATGGGCATTGCCTCGACGGCCTCGTGGCTCTCTACGAGCAGGGAGGCGACCACTGGGCGCTCGCCCTTGCAGAACGGCTCGCCGAGCACGCCGGACGCACTCCCCACACACACCACAGTCTTTCGTTGTGCCGGGGCTTGATCGATCTGGCGCGCGTCACGGGCAAGACGAAACCGCTGGAAACCGTCGAGGACTATCTCGTCTGGTGCCGGGAACACCGCAGCGTGACCGGCGCGTTGCCCGAGTCCCTGCCCGAGTCGCCGCAGGACGAAGGGTGCGGGCTGGCCGACTGGATTGTGGTCAACCTCATGATGTATCAGGCAACCGGAGCATATCGCTACGTGGACGACGCCGAACACACGCTGGTCAACCATTTCTTCCTGAACCAGTTCCATACCGGCGGCTTCGGGCATCTTTCGCTCGGTCCGGAGATCGTGGGCGGCAAAGCCTGGCAGGGTTGGGACGGGCAATTCGGGAGCGAGAATCCCGGCTGCTGCTCGCTCTGGGGACAATGGGCATTGGGCCAGTTGGGGCGATTCATCGTGACCCAGTCGGACAACACAATCTTCGTCAACCTCTATCCCGCCGCCACAATCACGCTTACAAAACGGGACATGCGGCTGGAGATCGCCAGCGATTTCCCTCGCATGAGCAAGGTCCAAATCCGTGTTCTATGCCGGAAATCGCAGGCCTTCACGCTGGCGCTGCGGGCGCCGGCATGGGCGAGAGACATGCGGGTCCGCTGCGACGGCGCCGACGGCTCGCGGCGTCTGACCCGCACGTGGCAGAACTCGACGACCGTCGATATCGAGTTCGTGACCGAATTGCGGACGGTCCCCTGGCCGGCAGACAAACCGCAGGGCGTCGCCCTGTTCGACGGCCCTCTGTGCCTCGGGCTTTCGGCCAGGACCACCGACGTAAATCTGCCCTGGACGGTGCGGATTGACGCTTCCGGCCGGCCGCAGTTGATGGAGCCGAACGGCCAAACCGTCAACGCGTTGGAGCCGATCTGCGATCCTTGGCTCGAACCGGACGTCAAAGATCCCATCCGCCGACGTGTCCTGTTTCAGACCCAGATAGTCGAGTGAACCTGTCGTAATCCCCTGAGCGTGGGTTTTCGCTGGAGGTCAGCCGGTATGCATCAGAAAGCATCTATTGCGAACAACATCGTTTCGATCCTGCTTGCGGTCTTCGTCGTCTGTACTGTCGGAGGATGTCACGAGTGGCCCCGCCGCCCGGCGGATTCCGACTCGCCCCGGCCGCTCGATTCGATGAGGATCGCCAAGGTGGATTCTGCCTATGGCGTGGCCCTCAACGGCCAGGACATCATGCGATTCTCCCCGCCTGAGTTGAAGGGGTGCGGCCTTCCGCAAACGCAGGTCACCGAGATCGGAGACGGCTGGCAGCAGATCCGCATGACGTGGGACGTGCCTCAGGAGGCTGCGCAGGATGAGCTTTCGATCCGGTTCGATCTGGCCTTCGAGCCCGATTTCTGGTGGGCGCCCCATCTGACACCCGAGGAAGGCTACGTGGTGGGTCAACATGTCTTCCGTGCTCCGGCGATGATCGCCCAACGCGGCCCCCTGACGCTCGTCCTGGCGCCCGATCTCGACGTCGTGGGACAGCGGCCGGAGAATCCCTGGTTCATGGATTATGACGCTGTCCACAATCAGATGTGGCTGGGCATGGTCAAGACCGAAATCCCCCACCATGTTCTCTTCAAAAAGACATCCGGGATGACCTTCTCGCCGGGGAAGGTGGAGCTGAGTTTCTTTCTGACCGCCTACCACGATCGCGGCGAGGTGAGAAACCCGTGGTCGAAGGTGGGCAGCTTTCAATGGAAACGCTGGGGCAAGCCGCTCTACGCAAAGGGAGAGCCGATTCCCGCGCCGCTTCGGAACTATGTGCGACATACATACGACTGGGCTTTCGACGGGTGGGGCGATTTCGTCTGGCAGGAATTCGATCTCAACGGCGTGCGTGTCGGAGCGCCGCAGTTCATCGTCAACATCTCCCAGTCTCCCAACTACCCCGATCCGTGGTATCAACGGGAGTTCCTGTCCATCTGGAATCAGGCTTGGTTTTCTTCGCTTCGCAGCGCCTCGGGCCTCTATCGTTTCGCTCGTGACCCGCAGGATAAGGAACTCCTTCGCAAGGCAAATCTCACCAAAGAGCTGGCTCTGGCAGCGCCCATGAAGAACGGCATCTTCCCCGCCGTGATCGGCTGTGGAAACGCGGCCGTCGAGATCGAGGGCAAGAGATACGACCGGCCGCGAGGATGGGAGCAGGCCTCCTGGGGCAACTCGAACCGCAGTCCCCACGACCACGGCATCTCCTCCCAGTGGTATCACGTCCTGGATGCCAGTTGGACCGCCCTGCTGATGCTTCGATGGCACGAGGAATTGGAGAAGGACGAGCGTCTGCTCGACTACGCCCGCGTCTACGGAGATCGCCTGCTGACCTTGCAGGATGCCGAAGGCTTCTTCCCCGGCTGGCTGCATCCCGAGACACAACAGCCCGGTCCCGTGATGAACCAGACGCCGGAGACCAGCATGAGCGTGACGTTCCTGCTGAAGCTGGCGGAACGGACTGGAGACGAGAAGTACCGCCAGGCCGCAGTCCGAGCGATGGATGCCGTCCTGGCACAGGTCGTCCCGCAGGGTCGCTGGGAGGATTTCGAGACCTACTGGTCCTGTTGCGGCTGGGGACGTGACAAGTACCTGGGCGAGAAGATCGAGCGCAACGCCATGCACAAACAGAACAGCTTCTCCACGTTCTGGACCGCCGAGGCGCTGCTCGCGACTTATCGCGCGACCGGCCGTCCGCACTATCTCCAGTGGGGGCGACGCACGCTGGACGAGCTGGCCATGTGCCAACAGGTATGGCAGCCGCCGTTCATCTATGTCCCTGCCCTCGGGGGCTTCGGCGTGATGAACTGCGACGGGGAATGGAACGATTCCCGCGAGACCCTGTTCGCCGAGCTGTTCCTCGACTACTACCGCCAGACGGGCGATCCGGACTACTTCGAGCGAGGAGTCGCCGCATTGAAGTCGGGCTTCATTATGATGTACTGCCCCGAGAATCCTGTCGTCAGGACGATGTGGGAGAAGGTCTATCCGTGGTTCGGACCCCAGGATTACGGATTCACGATGGAGAATTACGCCCATGGCGGCGTCACGAGCGCCGAAGGCGAGGGCATGGGGGTCTTCACCATCTACGACTGGGGCAACGGCGCTGCGGCGGAAGCCGCGATGCGCGTCCTGGACCACTATGGCCACGTCTACATCGACCGCGCGCGGGACCGGGCGTTCGGAATCGACAAGGTACAGGTGCGTCGCGCCGGTCGGGGATGGGAGCTCGTCAACGAGACCGGGCAGCCGCGTTCTCTGCGGATTGTCTTCAACGATGGGAGCACACAGCAGGTGCGGATCCGCGACAGGGCCTTCCTGCGCCGTTGACGTCGGGGCGAGATGCTTCCCGGTTCGTGGGAAGGGGAGCCTTGGCCAGGAGTGCATATTTCTTCTCTCGTGTCCGGTTTTCTCTTGACAACCTCACGGGCGCACGGAGATCATAGGCGCACTGTTACGGACGGACTATATGGAAGCTCATGCCCACAGTGCTCGCCCGGGGGGCGTATCTACATGTGGTGCAAGCGCCTTGGAGCAGCCACGATCACCACCTGGGATGCAGGACCGGGTTGTCGATCAGGAATCCCAGCGGGAAGGCTGCCGGACCACGATGGAAACCCTCAGGAAGAAGGCCGGGCTTGGTTGTATCGTCGGCCGGAGCAAGGCAATCGAAGGAGTCCGCCGGCAGATAGAGATGCTTTCCGGCTATCGGATCGGTGTCCTGATTTGTGGTGAGACCGGAACGGGAAAGGAATTGGCTGCCAGGGCGATCCACTACCTCAGCGAGAGAGCGGGCGGTCCTTTCATTCCGGTCAATTGCGGCGCCATTCCCGAGAACCTCTTCGAAAACGAGCTGTTCGGCCATATGCGGGGCGCATTCACGGATGCCCGCGTTCTGCAGATCGGACTCGTCCAGGAGGCGAAAGGAGGGACGTTGTTCCTGGATGAAATCGGCGCAATCAGCGTTTGCAGCCAGGTCAAGCTGCTCCGATTCCTGCAGGACAACGAGTACAAGCGCCTCGGAGATGCGCGACCCCACAAGGCAAACGTCAGGATTGTGGCCGCGACCAACAGGGATTTGCCGACCCTCGTCAAAGAAGGCTCGTTTCGAGAGGACTTGTACTACCGCCTGGATGTCGCCTCGCTGCGGATACCGTCCCTGCGGGAACGAACAGAAGACATTCCCCTGTTGATCGAGCATTTCCTCAAAAAGTACTCGGCGGAATATGGCAAGATCGTCGAGGCCGTCTCGTGCAATGCCATGAGGGAATTGCTTCAGTATTCCTGGCCCGGCAACATCAGAGAGCTCGAGAACAAGGTCCAGAACATGATCCTGACGGCTTCCGGGCCTGTCATCGATATCGTGGATATACACCTGCCTCATCCGCGCGCCGCGGAATCGCTCGAGACGGACGGCTTCGCAGGCGCCAAGAGAAGGATGGTCGAGTCCTTTGAGAGAGACTATCTCACGCAGCTTCTGACCCGGCACCGAGGGGACGTGGCCGGCGCCGCCAGGGAGGCGGGAAAGAGCCGCACGGGCCTTTGGAATCTCATCCGAAAGCACGGCTTCTCGCCCAGAGATTTTGGCGACCATCATCTGTCGCACATGGCCCCTGAACCCGTGACTCCAACCGACTCGGCAAGTCATGGAAATGTGACGCAAGAGTAACACAAAGATGACTCCGCACGTCTGAACCCAAGGGGATTTCCTCGCATGCGCGCCGTCTGAACGTCATTCTCTCGCGATTCTTTCGGGATCTGAGCCGCAATCCAATACCCCAGGCGATCTGTCCCAGACCGTGGCACGCTTCTTGCACTTCCCGCAGTCAAGAGCTTCACGGCAATATGAATGAAAGACCCACGCAGATTTCAGAATTGATCGTTAGCTACCTGGGCAAGCATCCCGATGCCCAGGACACCCTGGAGGGCATAGCAACCTGGTGGCTGACGGCCGAGCAGATTGAGATATCGACAACGACTGTCGCAGATGTCTTGGAGGACCTCGTGCGACAAGGGATCGTGACCGTGCGGATGTCCAGGAGCGGCGTTCTCCTCTACAATCTGAACAGGTCCAACTGATCCGCAGCCCGTTGAAGGAGTCGATACCCGGAGACGATTGACACAACATAACGGTTGATGGTAGGAGTCCGACCATGCCTGTGGCACCCACTTATCCCGGCGTCTACATCGAAGAAATCCCCAGCGGCGTCCGCACCATCATGGGCGTCGCCACCTCGATCACCGCGTTCTTCGGACGCGCCTGGCGCGGGCCGGTGAACAGGGCCACAACGATCAACAGCTACGCCGATTTTGAGCGCATCTTCGGCGGGCTGTGGGTGGAGAGCACCCTCGGCTACGCCGTACGCGACTTCTACCTGAATGGCGGCAGCCAGGCGATCATCGTGCGGCTCTACCACCCTGAAACAGATCCCGCCACCAACAAGCCATATAAGTGCAAAACGAAACTGACCGTCGGGACAGCCACGCTGGAGGCTGCTTCCGAAGGGAGTTGGGGGGCCAATCTGCGCGCCAGCGTCGATGTGGATGTCTCGGCAGACGTGGCGGCGCGCCTTGGATTGACGAAGGCCGACCTTTTTAATCTGAGCGTCAGAGATGTCGGCTCCGGCGGCGCCAACGAACGTTTCCTGAATGTCTCCTACAAGGATAGCCCGCGGCGCATCGATAAGGTGTTGGAAGCCGAATCAAGACTGGTTCGATGGGACAGCGACTCTCCCCTCGATCCCAATAACCTGCCGGCAGCCATCACCGCCGCCGCGGACGACAACGTAACCAAGGCAGAAAAGGACCTCAAGACAGCCAGGGAAGCCAATCCCCAGGTTCCGGCCGTCATCACTGCGGCGGAGACAGCAGTGGCGAATGCGAAGAAGGCTCTTACAGACAATGTATCGGATGGCTTGGCATTGACCAAGAATGACGACTTCACGCCGCAGAACGCCGAGACCAACAAGAAAGGCCTCTATGCGCTGGAGCAAGCGGACCTCTTCAACCTGCTCTGCATTCCGCCTTACCTCTCCGCTGGAGACGTGGACGTGAGCCTGATCTCGGATGCTGCGGCCTACTGCGAGAAGCGTCGTGCAATGCTGCTCGTGGATTCACGCAGCGACTGGAAAGACAAAAGCACCGCGAAAGACAAGTTCACCGACGCCACCGACTACGTGGGCACCCGCAGCGAGAATGCAGCCCTGTTCTTCCCCCGCCTCAGGCAGCCCAATCCCTTGCACGACAACCAGATGGAGGAGTTCGTCCCGTGCGGGGCCGTGGCCGGCCTCTTCGCTCGCACAGACACTCAGCGCGGAGTGTGGAAAGCGCCGGCAGGGTTGGATGCAACCCTGGTGGGTGTGCCGGGGTTGAGCGTGGCCTTGACCGACCCGGAGAACGGCGAGCTGAATCCGCTCGGCATCAATTGCCTGCGGGCCTTGCCTGCGGCGGGCCGCGTGGTCTGGGGCTCGCGCACCCTGCAGGGCAATGACCGCCTCGCCTCCGAATGGAAGTACATCCCCGTTCGCCGTTTGGCGCTGTTCCTTGAGGAGAGCCTCTATCGCGGCACCACGTGGGTGGTCTTCGAGCCCAACGATGAGCCGCTCTGGGCACAGATCCGGCTCAACCTCAGCGCGTTCATGCACGATCTGTTCCGACAGGGCGCCTTCCAGGGAACCACGCCGCGCGACGCCTATTTCGTCAAGTGCGACAAGGAGACGACGACGCAGAACGACATCAACAAGGGCGTCGTCAACATCCTCGTCGGCTTCGCCCCGCTCAAGCCGGCGGAGTTTGTGATCATCAAGATCCAGCAGATGGCCGGCCAAATTCAAACGTAGGAGATGAATCATGGCTCAGTTCACCGTCAACCCGCGCCGCTTCGACCCCTACAAGAATTTCAAGTTTCGCGTCAAGTGGGACGGTAAGTACGTCGCCGGCGTGAGCAAGGTGGGCGCCCTGAAGCGTACGACGGAAGTAGTCGAGCACCGCGAAGGGGGCGATCCGAGCTCCGGCCGCAAGTCTCCCGGTCGGACGAAGTACGAAGCCATCACGCTGGAACGCGGGGTCACACACGATCCGGAATTCCGCAACTGGGCGGCCAAGGTGTGGAACTACGGCAGCGGGCTCGGCGCGGAGGTGTCTCTGAAGGACTTCCGCAAGGACATTCTCCTCGAGGTTTATAACGAGGCCGGCCAACTTGCCATCGCCTACAAGATCTATCGTTGCTGGGTCAGCGAATTCCAAGCCCTGCCCGATCTCGACGCCAATGCCAACGCGGTGGCGATCCAGCAGATCAAACTGGAAAACGAAGGCTGGGAACAGGACCTGGAGGTGCCCGAGCCGAGCGAACCGGTTTTGACGTAATGACAGGCGTACCATGCGTGCTCTCACGGCCATAGAGCTTCTGGGTGTGTGGGAGCAGGGAACCGGCCAACTCCCGGTTCGACGAGGCCTGCTGCTGTTGGCGGCCGCGTGCCCTGAATCTTCGATGGACCAGTTGTGCCACCTGAGCATCGGCCAACGCGACAAGCGGTTGCTCACGTTGCGGGAGTGGACCTTCGGCCCGCAGTTGACGGGCATAGTCGATTGTGCACGCTGTGGTCAATGGAACGAATTGACGTTGAACGCCGGGGACCTGCGAGCGGCAGACGTCGACTTGCCACCCTCCGGCGGGGACCTGGAAGTGT
Source organism: Phycisphaerales bacterium (assembly GCA_039683175.1). Classification (GTDB taxonomy): domain Bacteria; phylum Planctomycetota; class Phycisphaerae; order Sedimentisphaerales; family Anaerobacaceae; genus PLanc-01. The sequence goes on along the minus strand of JBDKRX010000025.1, from coordinate 63,676 downwards.
CCGTGGAGGAACGCCCGATCTGGTTTCGCCTGCCGAACAGCAACGATCTGCTGGCTGTTGCCGACATCGCGGATACGGACGCCCGCCATGATCGGCTCTTTGCCCGGTGCCTGCGGACGCCGCACGAGGGGTTGCCGCCTCAGGTCTTGGAGAAGGTGGAAGAGGAAATGGCAAGGATCGATCCACTGGCGGACATCCGGCTGGCATTGACCTGTGCCGCATGCCGTCACACATGGCAGGCGCCGTTCGATATCCTCCTGTTCTTCTGGCAGGAGATCCACGCCTGGGCTCGCGACCTGTTGCGCGACATCCACACACTGGCTCTCGCGTACGGCTGGAGTGAGGCCGACATCCTCTCGATGAATCCTGCGCGCCGTCAACTATACCTGGAGATGACGACCGGATGAGTGACTTCCTGTCCAACCTGTTGATGCGTAGTTTTGCACAGGCGCCGGTCATTCGGCCGAGATTACCCTCGCTGTTCGAGCGGGCGCCGATGACGCCGGAGGTCCCTGAGTCCGCCGATTCTTCAACGACGCACAGCGAGGCGAGCCGGAGGTCCACCGCCGCGGATATGGAAAGCCCGGCCACGCCGCCCTCTATGAACCCGTTGGCTGTGCCGACCCCGCTGAGTATCTCCATTCCAACCGAGCCTGTGCCTGCTCAACCGACCCAGGCTGCCGAACAAGTTGCTGAATCACGCGAGACAGACCGCTCCGCTTCGCCCGGCTCTCCGCCCGTCGACGACTCGACCGTTCCGCCTGGAAGATCTGTACAGCCCCTACTCCCCCGCCTGCAAACGACACGTGCTGAACCGACTGGATTACCGCCAACGGCTGAGGGCGTTCAACAGATGCGTTCTCCAGCCGGACCCACGGCGCAGGACGCCTCATACAGCGGGCGACCGACCGTGCCTGCACGGCCTCGGCAGGACGCCGCTATTGTGGATTCCGTACCCATCGACAGTCCCACAATCAGTCACGAGAGAATCCCCGCTCTCGCGGCAGCACAGCCGCTCGGTGCCGTCCCAAACGAACCATCGTCGGACGTATCCGAAAGCGCGGCAGTTGAGATTCCCAAGGGGAACGCACTGCCGCTGAGATCCGAGTCGCTTGTCGTACCGCGTCGCGCGCCGCATGCGGCGACGATTTCCCCAGAACCGCCGGCGACGGCTGCACAGACCGTGCGAATCACGATCGGCCGGGTGGAAGTACGGGCCATGGCCGCGCCGGCTCCGCCCATATCGCAAAGTCCGCGACCTGCTGCGCCCCGGCGCAATCCGATGCTGTCGCTCGACGACTATCTGAAGCGGCCGAGAGGAGCCGACCGATGAGCAACGCCCTGGCCATCGCGGCGGCGACCGCCGTCTTGAAGCACTTGCTGAACAATGGGATCGCCGACAGTCGTCTCGACGGCCAGTTCGACACCGCTCCAACCGTCTCGGCCCTGCCGCCGGATCGAATCAAGGTCGGTGACGCGGAAGTGCCCCAGATCAACCTGTTCTTCTACCACGCGGCGCCCAACGCAGGCTGGCGCAATGTCGGGCTGCCGTCCCGCAATGACCATGGCGACCCGGTGACGAATCCGCCGCTGGCGCTCGATCTGAGTTACCTGCTCACGGCCTATGGCAAGAACCAATTGGATTGTGAGATCCTGCTCGGCTATGCGATGCAGATGCTGCACGAGACGCCGGTGCTGCCGCGCGACGCCATTCGCAAGGCCCTGGGACCCGACCACCAGCCCCCCGGCCTCCAGGCCGCCGGCCTGGCGGATCAGGTCGAGCAGATCAAGATTACGCCGCAGATCCTCAACACCGAGGAAATCTCGAAGCTCTGGACCGCGATGCAAGCGCACTATAGACCCTCGGCAGCCTACCAGGTCTCGGTCGTGCTCATCGAGGGCGAGAGACCGACTCGAACTCCGCTGCCCGTCGTACAACGGAATGTCCGGGTGCTCCCCTTCCGAGGGCCGGTCGTCGAGGAGGTCACGCCGGCCATCGCGACGGAAGGCCAAACGCTGACTCTTCGCGGACGGAACTTGAGAGGAGATCACACACAGCTTGACTTCGGCTTGGTTCCCCTGACCGAGCCGGTCAGCGTCGACGATCAAACCATCGTAGTCACGCTGCCGGTCGGGCTGTTGGCGGGCGTGCACACCGTCCAGGTCGTGCAACAAATCAACTTCGGTGCGCCGGGCGATCCGCACGGCGGCTTCGAGTCCAACGCGGTCCCGTTCATCCTCGCGCCCCGAATCACAACGCAACAGCCGATCAGCGTCAAGTGTGGCGAGACGTTGACTCTGGACATCAGGCCGCCGGTCGGCAGCGATCAGCGCGTCAACTTGCTCCTTGGGGATCGCTCCATGGCCATCGGGCCGCGTCCCCCGGGCAATCCAGCGGCAACACTCGGCTTTCCCATTCCCTCGGATTTCCCTGTCGGGCAGGTCCCGCTTCGAGTCCAGATTGACGGCGTGCAAAGCCAGCTCGACATCGATCACGATCCCGACAGTCCGACCTTTGGACAATTCACAGGCGCCCCTAACATAACGATAACGGAATGAAGACAGCGACGACAACAGAATGGCTCGCCGACAACCAGCGTCACCTGATGGCGGAGATCGGTCGTGTCCGCCTCGCGCTGGAACGTCGCTCGAGCCCGCGTCCGGAGAGCGGGCCGCCGCCGGACGACACGGCGCAAGTCGCTCCCCCTTCCGACGTGGGGCCCATGACCGACCCGCCCGCGAGGCTCCAGACGCTCTGCGCCTCCTTCGGCCTGTCGCCCTTCGAGCGGGATGTGTTGCTGCTGACCGCCGGACCGGAGTTGGACGGCCGGTTCAACGCCCTGATCGCCGAGGCCCACGGCGACCCGCGCCGCACGAACCCCACGTTCGGTCTGGGCCTGGCCTCGCTGTCCGATGCGCACTGGAGCGCACTGGCCCCCGCCGCGCCGCTGCGGCACTGGCGCCTCGTCGAGTTGGGCAAGGGCGATGCGCTCGTCAACGCGCCGTTGACCATTGACGAACGCGTGCTGCACTATCTTGCCGGCATCAGTGATCTCGATGAACGGCTCGATGGGCTTGTCCAGCGCGCCGTCGCTCCGGCTGAACTGCCGCCGTCCCAGTTCGCCATCGCTCGACGAATCGTGGACATCTGGAGCGACCCTGTCTCATCGTCGCCCCGACCGATCATTCAGCTCTGCGACGCCGGGGGCGCAGACACGATCTCCGTTGCCGCGATGGCATGCGCCGAACTGGAACTGCAACTGCACACGTTGCGGACCCCCGACATTCCTGCCACGGTTTCCGAGCGTGAAACGCTCGCCCGCCTGTGGGATCGCGAGGTCATTCTCAGCCAGAGTGCACTGCTCGTGGAATCCGACGAGTCCGATGACGCCGATCTCTCTAACCGTCTCATTCCCTTCCTGAGATCGCTGCACAGCCTGATCCTCGTGAGCTGTCGCGACCCTCTGCGCGATCGCTATCTCCCCATGGTGCGCCTCGACGTCGGCAAGCCCACCGCAGCCGAGCAGAAGGTGATCTGGCGCACGACGCTCGGACGATTGGGGCATTCCCTCGACGGCGAGTTGGACGACGTGGTCGGTCAGTTCAGCTTCGGGGTCCACGCCATCGAATCCGCCTGCGCCGCGCTGGCTCACGAGGATGCTGGTCGCGATCATGGAAGCCTGTCGGCGCTGCTCTGGGATACCTGTCGCACGCAGGTCCGGCCGCGTCTGGACAACCTCGCCCAGCGAATCGAGCCACACGCCTCCTGGGACGACCTGGTGCTGCCGAAGGATTCACAGCAGTTGTTGCACGAAATGATCGCCCACGTCCGGCATCGGACACGCGTTTATGAGACATGGGGCTTTGCCGCCAAAGGCGGCATCCGCGGCCTGGGCATCAGCGGGCTCTTTGCAGGCAGCAGCGGCACCGGCAAAACCCTGGCCGCAGAGATCATCGCCAACGAGTTGCGGCTCGACCTGTACCGGATCGACCTCAGTCAGGTGGTCAGCAAGTACATCGGCGAAACGGAGAAGAATCTCCGTCGCGTTTTCGACGCCGCCGAGGACGGCGGAGCCATCCTCCTCTTCGACGAGGCGGACGCCCTCTTCGGCAAACGCAGCGAGGTGAAGGACAGCCACGACCGCTACGCGAATGTCGAGGTCAGCTACCTTCTGCAGCGGATGGAGAGCTACCGCGGCCTGGCTATCCTGACCACCAACATGCGCCAAGCCCTCGACCCGGCCTTTCTGCGACGGATACGGTTCGCGGTCACGTTTCCTTTCCCCGATGCAGCCGCGAGGGCCGAGATCTGGCGCCGGATCTTCCCGGCGGCCACACCCACGGAGGGACTGGAGATCCAGAAGCTGGCTCGGCTCAACGTGCCCGGCGGGAACATCCGCAACATTGCATTGCAGGCCGCCTTCGCTGCGGCGAACGCCGGCGAGCCGGTCCGGATGGCTCATCTCCTGCACGCCGCGAGAACGGAATGCATGAAGATCGAGAAACCGCTGACCGACGCAGAGATCGGAGGCTGGATATGAGCCCCTGCCACTCCAACCACAACCTCCCGCCCTCCGTCGAGTTGCACATCGAGGAACTCGTATTACACGGTTTCGCGCCCGGTGACCGCCATCCCATCCAGGAGGCTATGCGAACCGAGTTGGAGAGACTGTTTACCGAGCGGGGGTCGCCGCAAGTATTCTCGCATGGCGACGAGCGTTCCCACTTGGACGCCGGCGAGTTTCGACTGGCCGCCGATCCCAGGTCGGAAACCATCGGCCGCCAGATCGCGCAGTCATTGTTCTCGAGTCTCACGGTGAATCCAGAATGACAAATACACTGACAACTCAGACAAAGAAGAAGGTTATGCCGACATCGGGGTGGACGCTCACCCACCGTCCGACCTCGGCCCAGGCGTGGGATGAAGGGGTTCTGTCTCAGGAGCGGTCGTCGCCTGATGTAATCGCCCGGACTGATCCTATCAACAACGGCCACGACTTCAGCAGGATCTCCCTCAACCCACCCGGCTCCTCGCCGGACACACAATCTCTTGGACCCACGACCCAGTCGTGTCCATTGACGATGGCCAATCCGCAAGCCTGTCCCTTCGGCGGTGTCTGCCACACATGCCCGGCACGCGTGCAGACCAAGCTTGCCATCAGCCAACCCGGAGACGAATACGAGCAGGAAGCCGACCGGGTGGCGGACGCAGTAATGCGGATGCCGGATACTCCCCAGCGGGAGGTTTGGACCACTGGCGTACGATCATCGGCCCCAGCTTCACTGCAATGCCGAGCCAGAAAGGAGACCGGCCAGCCGGCGGCCTCCCCCGCTAGCGCACCCTGCGCCCCGACTCCGACGGAGGCAGGCGCGATCGAGGCGGCGCGTGCCGAGGCCTCGCGGCGATGCCAGCGAGCGATGTTCCAGGTGAGCGGACTGGCGTTCGCCCAACGGCCCCCGGGCGATGTGCGTCGCATCGTCCAGACGATCCTGGACTGGCGCAACCCCGACATGGATCGGGTGCGCGACACGATCTCAGCAATGGCCGGCACGCTCATGCCCGGCGTTCGCGTCATGGTGGCACAGCCGGCCGATCCGGATTGTGTCGGTCGTGACGGCTATGTCGGCGCGACGGAGCCGATCGTCCTGTGCCCGAGGTTCTTCACCTCCGGCGCCGAACAGCAAATCCGGACCATGGTCCACGAGAGCGCACACCTGGCCGGCATCCGCAATCCCGGACCGGGCGAGGGTTACTGCATAGTTTATGACTGCGCTTCTTCGTGCCCAGGCGGGCGGACTGCGGCGGATAGTTGGTCGCACCTGGTGCACTGCCTGAGCGGCCAAGCCGCCGACGTGCCGGTGCAAACGGTGGTCCCGCGCCCACAGGGCACGAACGCACCCGGAAGACCGCAGCGCAAGGCCAACGACAGCCGATCTCCTTGCCGCCAGGACTCCTCCACGTCACGCGTCGTCGAAGAGGCGCTGCGCACCCCCGGCCAGCCGCTCGATCCCGCTGCGCGGATCTTCATGGAGGCACGATTGGGTCACGATTTCAGCGAGGTGCGCGTTCACACTGATCGAAAAGCAGCAGAGAGCGCACAGGCTGTAAACGCGCTGGCGTACACGGTTGGGAGAGATGTCGTATTTGGTGCGCATCAATACGCGCCCAGCAACTCGCCCGGGCGTGAACTGCTGGCACATGAATTGGCACATGTAACTCAGCAAGGTGCCAGCACAAAGCACAAGCCAGAGCCGCTTCGGATGACGTCTCCAGATTGTCCTGCAGAAAGAGAAGCGGACGCCATATCGCAGACTGTGGTGCGCGCGGCAGGTGAGACTGCGTTGCGCGGCGGATCTCTTCAAGTCTCCCGTCGGCCCGAGTCATCATCTGCCCCGGCGTTGCCCACCGTGAGCGTCGGGCATTTCAGGAACAGTGGTTCGACCGCAGACAGTGGCGAGAACAACTGCGCCAATTGCCCTCGAGAACTCGGCGTCCACCACGCTGATTTCAGGAATGGCATGGAACTCCGAGGAGACATCACAGGCCACCGTCCAGATGCGCAGTACGACTTCAAAAGGACGCGTGAAGGAGGTATCTGGAAGAAGGTTGGTGGACGATGGATTCAGACCTTCCACGACGGGCCCGGCGCAAACGACGACCGCACTGACGCCGATGAGCAGTTGACGCCGATCAACAATCACATCTATGCGGAGGACGTCCCAGGGCTTGGCGCCAACCCTGCCGGCGGCGACGCGACGGCGACAGAGGCAGTGCTTAAGGGGAGCTTCGTGGAATGGGTGAATGTGCGGGTCGGCACTGGCTCTTGGACGAGGTGCTCAAATGAATGTGAGTGGCATTCTGTCAGTTGGGTGGAGAAGGTCAGTGGGAGTTGGCGAAGAAAGGCCGGCAATAACGAGATCTCATTGGGCGCCACAACGGTCGGAACAGGGGACCCGTGACATGCTCGCTGGGAGGAATGGGGACGGACTCGTGTTCCGGGCAAAGGCGGCAAGAGTCATGTTGGCAGCCGAGGGCCAGAGACGGCGGGTCCTGCGGACTATTGTGGGGGCTGTGAGATGCAAGCAGTTCAGCGATTGATGCTTCCGCCGCTGGCAGCCAGGACCGACATGGTACGCCCCTCGGTGTTCGATGGCCGCTATTCCTATGAGAAGGTGGTGCTCGTCTGCCGAGGCATCCTGTTCCTGTTTCTGAAGGACATCGTCAAGCTCGATCTTCGAGCGGACAAAGTGCGACGGAATCCGCATGAACCGAAAGGGGGTATTCCATGAGCCGAGAACTTGATCGCCGTGATTTCAGCCAAAGAAGAACCATGGGAAACCGGGAAATGGAACTGCGTTCTTTGGCTTCGAGCGCGTCGGATTGTCTGCCGGGCGCGCATCGCATCCACATCGCGAGATTCGACGCCGCGACCGGCAACCCAGCCGCAGTTACCTCGGAGGCCGCGCCCGCCGACTCGGGCAACTACGTGCAGCGTGCGCTCGACCACGTGCGCCAGATCGGCCGCACGCTGGGCTTCGCAGCCACGCAGCCCGTGGAGTTCGTGGCCGATCCCGAGTATCAAACGGCCAGCAGCGGCGCGGTCGCGGTGCATCTGCAGCAAACGTACAAAGGGATCCCGATCTTCCAGGCGGCGCAGACGGTTCGATTCGAACCGAACGGTGCGATCAAGGAAACCGTCGGCAGCAGCACCACCGTAACCGAGGACGTAGCGACAACGCCGAAGCTAAACGTGCGCGAGGCGGTCCTGTGCGCGGCACGGCATGTGGCAGAACCCCGCGAGGATGAAATGGGCGTCAAGGACCCGTTTGGCCGGTCTCTCGAATTGCCACGCGTCAATCTGGAAGGCTTCGAGCCCCATCCAATCGCCGCATATCCCGAGAAACCTGAGAAACCCACCGTGCTCGACGCCGGCCCGTTCGGGGACCGAAGCAAGGCCAGCCTGCTCTGGTTCGCGGTCGGCGATGACCTGCGCCTCACCTGGGAGGTGATCCTAACCATGCCCGCCTTTGCAGGGCAGTATCGCGTCCTTGTGGACGCCGAGACCGGCGAGATTCAGTACTGCCGACAACTGGTGCGATCCGTGACGGCACGCGGCAACGTGTATCGCGTTGACGGCGGCGAGGCGCGGCAGATGACCGATTTCCCCAGACCCCTGGCCGACTACGTCCCGCCGGCGTCGCCTGGGCTGCCGCCGGAGTTCCCCGATACGTGGGTCGAGAACGATCTCACCGTCGGCAACAGCGTGCTGGCACACGTGGGCGACTCGGGGGCACCGATCGTCGGCACACAGCAGAACGGGGTACTCCTCTTCGATCCGCCCGACGCCCAGGGAGACGAGCAGAAGGTGCTGAACGTCTTCTATTTCGATTGCGTCATGCACGATTTCTTCTACCTGCTCGGTTTCACCGAGCGGGATGGGAACTTCCAGAACAACAACCTCGGGCGAGGCGGGAGGGGCTCCGACCGCGTTGACGCGCGTGCCCATCCGCAGCCGGTCTACGGCACGGCAAACATGAGCACCCCGGTGGACGGCTTCAGTCCCACCATGAACATGGGACCGGTCGATCCTCAACACCACACCGCGTTGGATTCCAGCGTGGTCTTCCACGAGTTCACGCACGGCGTGACCAACCGGCTGGTGGGCGGCCCCGCCAACACGCAAGCCCTGGACGCTCCGCAGAGCTGCGGCATGGGCGAAGGCTGGAGCGATTACATTCCCTGTACGATCAACAACACCGTGGTCGTGGGCGATTGGGTAGTCAGTGATCCCGCGGGCATCCGGGGGTTCCCGTACGACAGCAACTTCCCGGACCACTTCGGCAAGCTGGGCACAGGCCGCTATGACGAGGAGCACAACATCGGCGAGATCTGGTGTGCGACTCTGCTCGAGATGAATCGGAACATCGGAGTCCGCCTGGGATTGCAGTTGGTCGTGGACGCACTGAAGCTCACGCCGGCCAATCCCAGCTTCGTCGACGGTCGGGACGCCATCCTGGCGGCGCTGGACTCGATGCGACAGGGAGGGAAGCTCACCGACAATCAGTTCGAAGCCACCCGCGACGGCATTTGGAAGGCGTTCGCCAAGTTCGGCATGGGACCGGCGGCACAGTCCAACGGCGCTTCGTTATCCGGCATCGTTGCAGACTTCAGCGTTCCCGCGACGACGCCGCCCACCTCGCCGACGCCAAGCGGGAAAGTCGAGGCCACGCCGAATCTCCCCATACCGGACAACCAACCGGCGGGCGTCACCCACGGACTCACGTTCACCCAGGTCGGACGCATCAAACGATTGGTGGTTTCCGTGGATATCGAGCACACCTGGATCGGCGATCTGCGGGTGTCCCTCACGACCCCGACCGGCAAGACCGTCGTCCTGCACAACCGCAAGGGCGGCGGCCAGAAGAACCTGATCGCCTCCTATCGAAGCGACGATGTGCTGGCCCTGGCGGGTCTGTTGGGCGACCAGGCGCAAGGCACCTGGAGTCTCCACGTTGCCGACCTGGCATCGGCCGACGTGGGCGCGTTGCGCCGCTGGGGTCTGGAATTCAACCTGGAAACCGCCGGCAGCACCATCCAAGGAGAGGCCGTTCCCGCGGCAGGCATTCCGGACAACAACCCCGCGGGCGTCATCAGCAGCATCGACATCGCTCGACGGGGCACCGTGCTGGGCATGAAGGTGGGCGTCGATATCACCCACAGTTGGATTGGCGATCTACGGGTGGAATTGATCGCGCCCTCCGGTCAAACGGCAACGCTGCACGACCGGTCGGGCGGGAGTGAGGACAATCTCATTCGCTGTTACGATTCGGTGACCAGTCCCGCGATAACCACCCTGGTCGGGCAGAGCATCCAGGGAACCTGGCGGCTGCGAGTGACGGACTGCGCGGCGAGGGACACCGGGAAGTTGAACCGATGGAATCTGGAGCTGACAGTGTAGCCCGCGCGCGGCGCAGAGGTGGTGAATCGCCATGACGATGTTCCCCAATGCACCCCGTTTGCAGAAAGGCGCGTTGGTCGGCCTGGACCCGGCCAATCCGCTCGCGAGCGTGATCGTGTTCCAGTACAACCCGGAAACAGTCACTCGCACGCTGACGCCGCAGACCAGCGGAACCGAGGGTGGGCAAGCCGCGCCTGGTGAGGCCCTGCGGCTGACAGGACCGCCACAGGAAGAGATCCAACTCGATGTCGTCATCGACGCGACCGACCAACTGGAGAAGGCGCAGACGACGGCTGTGGCCATGGGGATCTATCCGCAGCTCTCGGCGCTCGAAATGCTGCTCTATCCCAAGAGCGCCACCGTCATCGCCAACGCGGTCCAACTGGCCGTGGGCGTCATCGAGGTCGTGCCGCCGGAGGCCCCGTTGACGGTGCTGGTCTGGGGCGTCAAGCGGGTGGTTCCGGTTCGGCTCACCTCGTTCTCCATCACCGAGGAGATGTTCGATCCCAACCTGAACCCCATTCACGCGAAGGTATCGCTCAGCCTGCGCGTGCTGAACTATACGGACCTGGGTCTGTCAAGCCCCGGCGGCGGGCTCTTCCTGGCCCATCAAGTGGCCAAGGAGGCCATGGCGACGCTCAACACCGCCGTGACCGCGCCGGCGATTCCGCGTGTCTTCGGAGGATGAACCATGTTCGATGCGACCAGCCGTTACGCCAAGTTGACTATCGAAACCCTCACGACCACGGGACCGGATGGCCGACAGCGCCAGATTCGATACGTGCCGCGACGGTTTCTGCCGGCGGCCGCCGAGGGCACGACGATGGTTGAGCATGTCGTCACGCAGGGCGACCGTCTGGACAATATAGCCGCCAGGTATCTCGGCGACCCGACACAATTCTGGCAGATCTGCGATGCGAACCAAGCGATGGATCCGAACGCATTGACCGAAGAGGTGGGCCGTCGCATTCGAATCGTGATGCCGGAGATTTAGGAGTCTCGTCATGCTGACCAGCCGGCTTGGCATACGGCTGTTGTTGTGGGTGGGCAAAGGGGCGCCGCGTCCTGCGCCGCCGGCCTTGTTGCCGGCGATCCGAAACGTGGAGGTCACCAACCAGACCCAGGGCGACGACGGCTTCCAGATCACCTTCAGCCTGAGCAAGCAGAAGACAGGCGAGTACGACATACTGCAAGGCGGGACGCTGGATCCCGAGTCACGGGTGATTCTCGGTGTCATCATGGGAGCGACGCCGGAGCCGTTGATGGATGGCATCATCTACCACCACCAGCTCAGCCCGGGCGATCGGCCCGGCGCCTCGACGTTGACCATCATGGGCCGGGACATCCGGGTGATGCTCGACCTCGAAGAGGTCAACGCGCGGTTTCCCAACCAATCCGATTCCGTGATCGTCACGCAGATCCTGGCGAAGTACGCCTCGTACGGCCTTGTTCCAGACGTGACCCCAACCGTGGACGTCCCCATCGAGCTGGAGCGAGTGCCTCGTCAGCACGAGACGGATTTGGCCTTCGTTCATCGTCTCGCGGAGCGGAACGGTTTCGTCTTCTACACGGAGCCGCTCACTGTCGGGACGAGCCGGGCCTTCTGGGGCCCGCCCGTGCGTACCGGTCTTCCCCAACCGGCGCTCAGTTGCGGGCTCGGCGCCGCATCGAACGTGACGCAGATCCATTTCCGCAACGACGCCCTCGCGCCGGTGGCGGCGGATGGAACGTTCACCGAGCCGATCACCAGGCAGAGCATACGTATCCCCCCCCTGCCCGACTTCCGTCTGCCTCCTCTGGTCAGACAGCCGGCCACTGCCCGTCGCACCCGGTTGATGCGAGACACAGCCAGGCGCAAACCCGCCGAGGCGGCCAGGGACATGATGGCCCTCCGGATGAATGCCCCGGACGGGGTGGACTGCTCCGGCACACTGGACGCCGTCCGCTACGGGCACGTGCTGCGGGCAAGACGTCTTGTCGGCTTGCGGGGGACCGGCTCTTCGTATGATGGGGACTACTACGTGAGATCGGTGAAACACACGATCTCTCTTTCTCCCAGTCGCTACACCCAGGAATTCACCCTCTCTCGCGAAGGCACCGGCGCCTTGCTGCCGGTGGTCAGACCATGAGCGGTAACTCCGACAACCAGGCTTTCTTCGGCAAGTACCGAGGTGTGGTCACGGACAACCAGGACCCGCAGAAACTGGGCCGCATCAGGGCCCGGGTGCCCGACGTGTTCGGCGACGACGAGAGCGGCTGGGCCATGCCCTGCGCCCCCTTCGGCGGGTCCAGGACCGGCCTTTTCGCTCTGCCCACCGTCAACGCAGGCGTGTGGATCGAGTTCGAGGGCGGCGACCCGGATTACCCGATCTGGTCCGGCTGCTGGTGGGGCTCCCAGGCGGAGATGCCCTCCACTCTGTTGCCCGCCCCCGAGAAACGAGTCATGCTGCAGACTGAGGGCGGCAATCAGATCACGTTCGACGATTCGCCGGGCAGCGGAGGCATCACATTGGAGACCGTCGGCGGCCAGAAGATCAAGCTCACGGCCAACGGCATCGAGATCGACAACGGCCGCGGCGCGACGATCAAGATGAGCGGCCCGACAGTCAACGTCAACAGCGGCGCATTGGAGGTGCAGTGATGCCGGGGTATCTTCTCCATCAAGGCGCGACGGTCCTGTGCATGCATGCCGGCCAGGCGCAGGCCACCGTGCCCAACCCGCGCGTCAAGGTCTCGAGCCAGATGACCGTGCAGCAGCCGAACCCCTGGACGGTTGCCGGCTGTCCTTACTTCACCGGCCCGGCCTACACGCCCTGTGTGACGGCGCAGTGGGTGACCGCCGCAACGCGGGTGCGATCAGGCGGCCAACCGCTCTTGCTGCAGGACAGCCAGGCCGTGTGCGTTCCCAACGGGACCGGCGTGAACATCGTCATGACCCAGATGCGAGTAAAAGCCCAATGAACATTGCGTTTCCATTCCGGTTCGACGAGCGAGGCCGGACAGCCCACGTGGACGACGAACGCCATATCCGCGACCTGATCGAACAGCTTCTCTTCACCATGCCGGGCGAGCGAGTGAATCGTCCGGACCTGGGTTGCGGCCTGATGCAACTGGTCTTCTCTCCGAACAGCCCGGAGTTGGCGGCCGCCACGCAATTCCAGGTGCAAGGCGCCCTCCAGCAGTGGCTCGGCGACCTCATCCACGTCGAGGCCGTCGAGGCCGCCAGTGTCGAGGCGACCCTGACTGTCACGGTGCGTTACGTGATTCGCCGCACGCAGCAGCAAACGTCGGTGCAGTTCCAGCGAGGTGTCGAATGAGCACGGTCTATTGCTGCAAGGACCCGGCGCGCCGGGAGGAAGTCGAGCAACGCAAGACGCTCAATGGGATCGACCACCTCGAAGTGGTGGACAGCGACGAGCCGGATCTCCAGGAGAAACAGCGCGTGCTGCGGGTCTTTTTCATCAACCCGCCCAACGCCGGGCTGAAGGGTCGTTTCTTCGCCGAGAAAGAACGAAACGCGCCGTTCGTGAAGATCTCCGGCGGCGTGCGCATCACCCACATCGTGACGGAGTGGGCCGCGTGGGTCGACGACCACCTGGTGGTTCACGTCCGCCCGCGCGGCGACTTCTCCATCTACACGCTGCACATCGTGGAACCGGGCACAGATCAGCCGCTGCATGAGCTCGACCCGCAACTGGCGTCCGTACCCTTCTCTTTCAAGGTTGAGTGTCCGAGCCAGTTCGACTGTCAGGCAAAGGGGGTGTGTCCGCCCGTGACACTGGCGGAGCCGGACATCGACTACATGGCGAAAGACTACGCCAGTTTCCGACGGCTCATCCTCGACCGGCTCAGCGCCATCATGCCCGATTGGCGCCAGCGCAATCCCGTCGATCTCGGCATCGCGATCGTGGAACTGCTGGCTTACACCGGGGACTATCTCAGCCATCGACAGGATGCGGTCTCCACCGAGACCTACCTGGGCACGGCAAGGCAACGGGTCTCCGTTCGCCGGCACGCGCGTCTGCTCGACTACCCGATGCACGACGGCTGCAATGCAAGGGCTTGGGTGTGCCTGACGGTCAACCGGAACATCGAGCGGCTCGCCGAGGACGAACCGGCGCCGGTTCCAAAGACGGCGAAGTTCCTCACGACGGCGGCCCCCCCACCACAAGACCCGCAGGAGTACTCCGCCTGGCTGCACCGGGCGCAACCGGTCTTCGAGCCGGTACATGAAGTCCATGGCCTGTACCAGGCGCACAACCGAATCTCCTTCCATACCTGGAGCGACAGGCAGTGTTGCCTGCCGAAAGGCGCGACCCAAGCAACACTGCTGGACAATACAAATCCGGATGATCGTCTGCGTCTCCGCGTCGGGGACGTGCTGGTGTTCGAAGAGGTGCGCGGGCGCAAGTCTGGTCCAAAGGCCAATGCCGACCCCCGGCGCCGGCACGTGGTGCGGCTCACTTGCGTCGACCCCCAGGCGATCGAACAAAAGAACGATCACGGCGTCGTCACGCGCATTCCAGGCCCTTTGAAGCAGGATCCGCTCACGGGACAGCCCATTGTAGAAATCGCGTGGGACCGAAGAGACGAGATGCCTTTTCCGCTGTGCCTCAGCGCGATGGGGAAAGACGAGCAAGGCGAGGATACACTGGAGGAGATCGGCGTCGCCCGCGGCAACGTCGTGCTGGTCGATCACGGGCTGACGATTGCCGACGAGCCCCTCGTGCCGGACACGGTGCCTGAATCGGGCCGATACCGCCCGCACCTCAAGCAGACCGGGCTGACCTTCCTGGGCCCACTGGACGTGACGAAGCCCGCCGCCGCAATACAGGGGAATGCGAGGGAGGCGCTTCCGGTTGTGAAGCTGACCCACGCAGGCGGAACATGGTTGCCGAAATCAGACCTGCTGTCCAGCGACGAGTTCAGCCGGGACTTTGTGGTGGAAATGGAATCCGACGGCGTGGCACATCTGCGTTTCGGCGACGGCGTTTTCGGCCGCAAGCCGAACCCCGGCGTAGCCTTCCGCGCCACGTATCGTGTCGGCGACAGTCAGGCCGGCAACGTCGGCCCCGAAACGATCCGGCAAGTCCTCCACGCCTCCGGAGCTATCGAGCAAGTGAGAAACCCGCTGCCGGCGCAGGGTGGGACCACGCCGGAGAGCATGGAGCAGGTGCGCCAATATGCGCCACAGGCGTTTCGCCGGCAGGAACGTGCCGTGACCGAGGCGGACTACGCGGAAGCAGCCCGACGCTATGGGGGCATCCAGAAGGCGGCTGCGAGGTTCCGCTGGACCGGCAGTTGGTACACGGTCTTCGTCGCGATCGACCGCGAAGGAGGACTGGAAGTAGACAGCGCCTTCAGGCAGGAGGTCCGCCGTCATCTGGAGAACTACCGCCTCACGGGTTATGACGTGGAAATCCAGGGCGCCGAGGATCTGCCGCTGGATGTGGTAATGACGGTGTGCGTGAAACCGGGCTATTTCCGCGCGGATGTCGAGGAGGCGCTGCTCGACGCGTTCAGCAACCGCGACCTGGCGGACGCGAGCCACGGGTTCTTCCACCCCGACAATTTCACTTTCGGCCAGCCGGTGTATCTGAGCGCCGTGTACCAGCGGGCCATGAGTGTCGCAGGGGTGGCTTCGGTTGACGTGACGCGCTTCCATCCCTGGGGCAGGCAGGCCGACCGGGAGTTGGAGGACGCAGTTGTGAAGCCGAACCCGTTCCAGATAGTCTGCCTGGACAATGACCGGGACTTCCCGGAAAACGGCAGACTCGAATTCACAATGGAGGGCGGACTGTGAGCGACGATCACACCAACCCCTGCTGTTGTTGCGACGCCACGACGGCGTTAGCGCCCTGCGCGCCGAAGAATCGGCCGGGTCTTGCGACGCTGGCGTACCGGCGAGGCACACACACGCAGTTCAAGGCTGCGATGCTGGCCGCCATCGCAGCCAGGTCCAGGCTGGCCAAGCTCACCACGCGCGAGGACGACGATCCGGCCATCGCCCTGCTCGACGGCTGGGCCACGGTGCTGGACGTCCTGACCTTCTACCAGGAACGCATCGCCAACGAAGGTTACCTGGGCACGGCCATCGAGCGGCGCTCAGTCCTGGAGCTGGCCCGCAGCATCGGCTATGAATTGCGGCCCGGCGTCGCGGCCAGCGCGTATCTGGTGTTCGCACTCGAAACGGCAGAGGAATCGCCGCGTCAGGCTAAGATCCCCAAAGGCGCTAAGGTCCAGAGTGTGCCCGGCCAGGACGAGAAGCCACAACTCTTCGAGACGATTGAGGAGATTGACGCGCGGGCCGAATGGAACGAGATGCGGCCCCGGCTGCGCAAGTTGGAGGAACCTGGGTTTGGCGACACCCAGACGACGCTGAAGGGCGCCGCCACCAACCTGAAACCCGGCGATGCACTGCTCTTTGTGGGAACCGAGCGGGAGAAGAACCCTTATGCCGAACACTGGGACTTCCGTCGTGTGACAAAGGTCGAGCCGATTTCCACGGGCAATGCGGAAACTGACTTCACGATCGTCACATGGGATCGCCCGCTGGGCAAGCTTCAGCCGCACGGCCCCGTGGCCTCGGAGGCGAGGGTGTTCGCGCTGCGGCAGCGGGCCGCGCTATTTGGGCACAACGCCCCGGAATGGCGATCTCTGCCTAGGAAGACTCAGAACAACTTCCTTTCAGCCGATCAGAAGAGCGATTGGCCCAAGGACTGGCCGGGCTTTGACATGTCGTCGCTCGCGAACCAAGGCCTGCTGGGTGAGTACTTCCATACCTCCGATTTCACCGGCGTCCCCCAACTCCGGGTGGACTCGGGCGTGTACCTGACAGGCGCGACGCCGGGACCCACCGCCCCGCCCGGGGTCGGCTCCATCCGCTGGACCGGGCTGCTTCGGATTGACCCGTCAGGCTCGGACACGCTCAAGATCGTCGAGAACGGCGGATTCCGGCTGTGGCTCGACGGGGAGTTGCGCACCGGCAATGTACATCTCGACGCGGGTCCGTACGACTTCCGTCTTGAGTTTCGCCCGGCGGGCCCTGCCGCCATTGAGCTTGAGTGGCTGAGCGGTGGAGTGGCGGCCTCCCTGCGGGTCCCGATGATCCAACTGGATGCCATGTATCCCAAAGTACAGGCGGGCACCTGGGTGGTGCTGTCGCAACCCCTTTACCAGGAGTTGTATCGTGTCGAGGAGGCGGTCGAAGACTCACCATCGCAGTTCCTGCTGACGTCGAAGACGACCCGGCTCGTGCTCCGCGGTGAGAACCTGGCCCGGTTCAACGACCAGTTGCGGCAGACAACGGTGTTTGCCGAGAGCGAGGAACTGGCGTTGGCCGAGACGCCGATCGAGACCCCGGTCTTCGGCCAGGATCTCGCGCTCGACCGACCCGTCGCGGCGCCGGCAAAGAGACAACGGCTCATCGTCTCCGGCCGGCGGGTCTTTGCGCGGGTGTCGAAACGTACTGTGGTGGAGTTCATCCCGGAAAGTGGATCTCCCAGATCCGTCACGTTGGAGTCCGGGCAGACATGGCGGGTGGCCGCGCAGACCGTGCCCGCGGGCTCCGCGGGGCTCACGTGGAGCCTCGTGGACGACAGCGGCGCCGTCGGCTCGGTCATCGTCGATAAAGGCGTCCTGGAGTGGGTGGAGGAAGAGACGAGCACGTTGGAGGTGGCAACGGTGGAACCCGCCACGGCCCTGGGAACAGCAGCCGCCGGAGAAACCACGACGAGCATCCATCTCACCGAAATGCTCCAACACAGCTACGTCCGCGCCAGCGTCCGCATCTTCGGCAACGTCGCTCTCGCCACCCACGGCGAGACTCAAAGTGAGGTGCTCGGCAGTGGCGACGCCGGACGGATATTCCAGGAGTTCGAGTTGAAGCAAAGGCCGCTGACCCACGTGCCGGCCGCAAATGCCGACGGCGAGGAGTCCACGCTCGAAGTGCGGGTCGACGACGTCCTGTGGCGCGAAGTGCCGAGCCTGTTCGGACTGGGCCCGAAGGATCGCTGCTACGTGACGCGCCAAGCGGACGACGGCAGGACGGCAGTCCGGTTCGGCGACGGCTGCACCGGCGCGAGGCCGGCGACAGGCATGGAGAACCTCCGCGCGACGTACCGCGTCGGGCTGGGTCTGGCCGGCGTGCTCAAGGCGGGGCAGTTGAGCCTCCTGATGACGCGCCCGTTGGGGGTCAAGGGAGTCGCCAACCCGCTGCCCAGCGCCGGCGGCGACGACCCTGAACCGCGCGACCAGGCGAGGCAGAACGCGCCGTTCACCGTGCGGACGCTCGACCGTATCGTGTCGCTGCTCGACTTCGAGGACTTCGCGAGGACGTTTGCCGGCATCGGCAAGGCGCAGGCGGACTGGGTCTGGAGCGGCTCGCGGCGCGTCGTCTTCCTCACCGTCGCCGGCCCGGGCGGCACGGCCCAGCGGGACGATCTGCCTCCACTGACGAACCTGCGCGAGGCTGTCCAGGCTGCTCGCGAACCGACGCAGCCGGCGCAAGTCGGCATCTGGACACCGCTGACATTCAAGCTCCGGGCGAAGCTGCTGCGGGTGGACGGCTACCTTCAGGACAAGGTCTACGCCGCAGTCCGGGCCGCACTGCTCGAGGCATTTTCCTTCGAGCGCCGTGCGTTCGGCCAAGGCGTCGCCAAGAGCGAGGTGCTGGCGGCAATCCAGGGCGTTGAAGGAGTCGAGGCGGTCGACCTCGACATGTTGGATTTCGGCGACAGCACATCGGAGCCCCAGACGTTTCTGCCCGCGCGCAGCGCACGCTGGGACACGACCGAGGGTCGCATTCTCCCGGCGGAACTGCTCGCCTTGAAGGCGGAGGGAATTGAGTTGAAGGAGATGCCGGTATGACTCCCTATACCGAGAAGCTCTACCAGTTGCTCCCGGCCATATACCGCATCCGCGATGAGGGACAGGACTGGCCACTGCGGGCCCTGCTCGAAATCCTCGGCGAGCAGGCGGATACGATGGATGAGGACATCGCGCAGCTCTACGAGAACTGGTTCATTGAAACCTGCGAGCCGTGGGTCGTGCCCTACATCGGTGAGCTGCTCGGCGTGCGCGGCCTCCACGAGGTCAGGGATGCCGCCTTCAGCCGGCGTGCGCAGGTGGCGAACACACTGCGCTACCGCCGACGCAAGGGTACCGCGGCGATGCTGGAGCAACTAGCCCACGACACCACCGGCTGGAGCACCCGGGTGGTGGAGTTCTTCCAACGGCTCGGGACGACACAGCATCTGAACCACCTCCGTCCTGAGAACCTCCGCACGCCGGACCTGCGCGACGGCGCAGCGTTGGAGCGGGTGGACACGCCATTCGATTCCACCAGTCGCACGGTGGAGGTACGTTCCATCGCCACCGGACGCGGCCGGTACAACCTGCCCAATGTCGGTTTCTTTCTCTGGCGGTTGCGGGCGTACCCGGTGCGACGTGCGCCGGCGTTCGATCATGGTCAAGGCCGCTTCAGTTTCAGCCAGCTTGGCAATGATACTCCACTGTTCCGCCTGCCCATGGCGGAGGAGGATATTACCCATCTCGCAGAAGAATGCAATGTGCCGGAGCCGATTCGGCGAAGAGGGTTCCTTGCGAGGAAAGACGACTACTACAGCGAAGACCGAAGTCTGCTCATCTGGCTCAACGGCGTGACGCAGGACGCGACGAAGATCGTGCCATGCAACTTGGAGAACTGGATACGCCGGCCCGGAGCGGGCCAGATCGCGGTGGACCCGGAACTGGGACGGCTTGCGTTCCCTCCTGGAGAAGCACCGGAAAAGGTAGAGGTACGCTACGCCTATGGTTTCGGCGCAGACCTCGGCGGCGGGTTCTATGACCGCGAACAAGTGGAGATCCCAGGAGCGGTTCAGTGTTACAGGATCGGCCAGACCCAGGGCTATAAGACGTTGCAGGACGCCGTGACCCAGTGGATCAACGACGGCAAGCCAAGTGCGGCGTTCTTGATTCAAGACAGCGAGTTCTACGACGTGGACCTCGACATCTCGGTGCCCGCCGGCCGCACACTGGAAATCCGCGCCGATCGCAACGACGCATCCGAACCACAGCGGCCTGTGCTTCACCTGAAATCCGCGTTGAAACTCGCCGGCGCGCCGCCGGACGACGACAAGACCGCTCCGGCAACGGTGGTTCTCGACGGCCTGTGGCTTGCCGGCAACCAGATCCAGGTGCAGGCGGGCAGCCTTGGCGAGCTGACGGTGCGGCACTGCACCCTGGTGCCGGGTTGGACGGTGAACCCGGACGATCCAGCCGCGCCCGCCGGCTCGGCCTCGCTCATTGCCGATGTCGCCAACGCGCACCTCGTGGTGACGCTCGACCGGTGCATCACCGGTCCTGTGCTGCTCGCCGGCAGCGAGAAACTGGCGGTGCGAGACAGCATCATCGCGGCAAATGGGGGCCTGGCCATCGAAGCACAGATGCTGGCAGTCGAGCGCAGCACCATTCTCGGTTGCGTGAACGCACGCGAGGTCGAGCTGGCGAGCAACAGCATCTTCACCGGCCTGGTTGTGGCGACGCGCCGCCAGGCAGGCTGCGTGCGGTTCTGTTCCTTGCCGCGCGATTCCAAGGCGCCGCGCCGCTACCGCTGCCAGCCGAACCTGGCGATCCAGCAGGCGCACGAGAAGGCCAAGGCCCAGGACAAACCGGTGCCGACAACGGAACGGGAGAACGGGATCGCAGTCTCGCTGAAACCGGCGTTCGGCAGCGAACACTACGGCCAGCCGGAGTTTGCGCAGCTCCCGTCCGCCGGGCCGCGTGAGATTCTCACCGGCGCGGATGACGAGTCGGAGATGGGCGCGTTTCATCACGTACGTGCCCCGCAGAGAGAGGGCAACCTACGCGCGAGCCTCGACGAGTACCTGCGGGCCGGACTGGAAGCAGGACTCTTCTACGTGGACTTCATCGACCCGAATCGAGGGAGGACCTATGAAAGCCGATTTGACGAGAAACACGTTCAACCGCGAAAAGCACTACAGCAGCGTGCGGATGCAGCAGGGCCGCGTGCAGCTCGACGCGGAGTGGAACGAGCAGCAGGACATTCTCGCGCATCGCGCGGCGGCCGAAATCGTTGATGCCGTCGGCGCAGCCGGCGCGCCCAAACACCAGGCTGCATTCGGCGTGGTTGCCCCTGCGACGCTCGATCCCGAGACCACCACGCGCCTCACCGACACCAAAGTGCTTCCGTTGCCGGCGGGAGATCTGTTGTTCAGCCCGGGGCGTTTCTGGGCCGAGGGGACGCTCTGCGAGGCGGAAGATTACTATAGCCTGTCTCACCAGCCGGATCTTCCCGGCGCAGAGCCAATCCAGGAGGCTGGTTCTCACCTGGTCTATCTCGACGTGTGGCAACGGCACCTCACTGCTCTGGATGACGACGACATCCGCGAGAAGGCGCTGGGTGGACCCGACACCACGACGCGCACCAAGACCGTCTGGCAAATCAAGACCAAACCAGTTCAGGCAGCCAAGTGCATTTCAGACCCGGAAGACTGGGCGAGTCTGGGCGTCGTCACTCCCACGACCGGCCGGCTCGCCGCCCGCGCTCGACCCGAACCGGCTTCGGACACCCCGTGCATCCTGTCGCCCCAGGCCGGCTATCGGGGATTGGAGAACCAGCTCTACCGCGTGGAGATTCATGACCCGGGAAAATTGGGGAACGCCACGTTCAAATGGTCGCGGGACAACGGCGTCGTGGTCACGCGTTTGCGAGGGCTCGCAGTCGACAAGACCGCCGACAAGACTGTGGTCACAGCAACCGTGGAGGACCTGGGCCGCGACGCCGTGCTCGGATTCAACAACGGCGACTGGGTGGAACTGATCGACGACGACGTCGAGTTAAACGGCAAACCCGGCGTGATGGCAAAGATCAATGGGATCGATCGCACCGCCAGGACCGTGACGCTCGAAAACGTGCCCGACGGCTTCCAATATAGTGGGGAGCATAATCCCAAGATGCGGCGTTGGGACGGCGCCGGCACGGTTACGCTGGGAACAGAGGACAACGACCACTTCCTCGAACTCGAAACCGGGGTGCAAGTGCAATTCGTTAAGGCGCCGAAGGCTTCAGACGCCTGGTACAACACCGGCGACTACTGGTTGATCCCGGCCCGGACTACGACGAACGACGTGGAGTGGCCGATCAAGAAGGACCCGGATGGCAAAGAGACCAAGGACGCCAAGGGGTTTCCTGTGCCGGTGGAGTTGCCTCCGCTGGGCATCGTCCACGCCTATTGTTGTCTTGCAGTAGCCGAGGCCACAATGAACGGCAATACGGTCACGTTGACTCACGTGACCGACTGCCGGAAGGTCTTTCCACCACTGACGGAAGTCGATGACCCCGAGGAGACTCACAAACGGCACAACCGTCTTCTGCACGGTTGGGGTGTGGTCTGCGGCCTGAAAGTCCATTGTGGCGGCGATGCCGATCGCCATACCGTGAGAATTGAGCCCGGCTACGCCCTCCAGTGTGACGGTACGGAGATCGACATGCCGTTGCCTTGTGAGGAATTCCCCATCGTCAACAGGGCCAAGACCGCCATAGTCAAGCCCGCTCTGCTCGATCGCAGCGGCAATGGCAGGATCGTTCTTACCCTCGCGTTGGATGAGAACGGGCAAGTCTGCTTCGGCGTACGACCGCCTGTTGACGAGAACGACGGGGCGCTCCTGCAACGGCTGCTGGCCGGGACCTTCTGGATGGACGCACTCGACGGCTGCGTCAGGCCGCTCTGGGATGCGATCCAGAAGCTGGCAAACCAGCCCGCCGATGCCGACAAGAATCGGCTCGTAAAGACGCCGGCCCGGCGTCTCATCGCGGCTCTCAACCTGGGGTTGGAGTTCGTGAACCCGGCGATGGCGCGGAACGTCTTCCTTTCGGAAGAGGAGCACAACCTGCTGGAGAATCTTCACAGTGGGTTGAAGAAACTCCTGCAGGACCCAGTGTATTGCGGCCTTTTTGACGACTTGCCGCCGTTCCCGGCCTACCCGTTCAAGAAGGCGGCCATTCTCACCGGCTTCGGCAATGCCGCCATGACGCGTGTGCGTCAGGCGCCCGACGGCCGGGTGGCGTACGCCTTCGGGTCGCCGGGCGAGGCCAGGGTGTCCGTGTTCGACCTGACCAAGGCCAGAGGCGAGATGACGGCACAGATTGAGCTGCCGGCGCCTGCCGCTGCGGGGGCGCTGCAGGTGCAGGATCTGGCGTTCTACGACGGCGCCAAGCATCTCCTGGTGGCAGCCACCACAAGCAACGGCAACTCCGTCCTGTATCGCTACAAGATCACGAGGGCGGGCTTGAGTTACGATCCGGCCGGCGAGCCGGTGGCAGTGCAAAACCAGCGTGTGCTGCGCGTCTCGGAAATCACACACGATACAAAGGGGCTTTACGCGCTGGTCGAGGGGACTGGGTTGGTGCGATTCAACCCGTTGGGTTTTGAGGCCAGCGAGTTCACCCATCCGCTCGTGGAGTTCGATCCGACCGGGCATTGGGCCTTCGGAGAGGACGCATTCCCCGGCGCGATTCTTGCCGTGGGGATGCCCAAAACCGAGCCGAAACCTCAGTTCCCACCTGTCTGCATCATATCCCTCATCGAGAAGAAGCCCACTCTGACCGCCACGATACCGCTGACTGGTCAGTGCACCGACGATCTGGCGATCCTGTTCACGCCGGTCGCAGGCCGGACCGGACCGGTCACTGCGAAGACGGTGTCTGTCCGCCTCTACATTGTGCTCGACCCCAAGCCGGCGTCGCAGAAGAAACGTCTGGTGATCTTCGGGCCGATCAAGACTCTGCAATCAGACCAGCCCAGCACGGAATTGGAGCTGGACACCAACGGCGAGGTCGGCCTGGCAGCCGCAGCCGACGGCCGCTTCATGCTCGTGTCCCTGGCGGACCTGTGCCAGCTCCGGTGGCTCGATCCGGCCCGAAGTGAATGGTTGACGGAGCGGACCCTGCCCGTGCAGATCCACCCGATGGGCATCGCCGCCGGCGAATCCGCCGTGGTGGTGGTCAATCGCGACAGCCACACCGTCAGCGTGATTCCCGCCGGATTGATCTCCGAGCGGTCGTCGGTAATGTTGCAGGCGGTCGCCGACTATCGCGCCGACCTGTTGACGCTGGCCCGCGGCCTCAGTCTGCGGCTGCTTCAGCATCTCAAGGATTGTCTCTGCGAGCGCCTGGTGCGGAACTGCCCGGTCTGCGAACAAGACGATGTGATCGAGCTGGCCTGCGTCGAAATCCGCAACAGCAAGGTCTATCACATCAGTAACTGTTGCCGGCGCGAGGTCATCACTTTCCCCAAGCTCAAGTACTGGCTTTCCGTCGTGCCGGTGTTGCCGCTGCTGTCCAGGGCAGTCAGGGAGTTCTGCAGCCTCGTGCTGCCCGACCTCTTCAAGCCGCGGGCCAAGCCGACCGTCTCCATCGTTGCCCGGCCGACCCCGAGCTACGTGCCCACCAATATGCTCGACACCTTGCGCGAGCGGCTCGCCGCACCGCAGCGCAGGCTGATCAGGGACAACCTGGTGTCACGCGTCGGCCAGGTTTCGAAATACGTCATTGCGGCGGCGAAGGTGCAGGCCGTCGCGCCGGTCGAGGCGAACATCGCGGTTCGTTCGCGGGAACTGGTGGGCAGCGACTCGGAAACCGCCAGGAAGTATCTCCTGGCCAGGCAAGTGGAAGTGGCGGAAATCGCCGATTACGACGAGGTCGTCGCGGCCAGGCGGTGGCAGGGCCTGGCCGACCTGCAGTTCGACTTCAGGCCGCAAGACCGGGTGAATCTCCTCGTCAAAGACGGGAAAGTAGTGATGATCGCAAGAGTCAGGACACCGATCCCGGCAGGCGAAGTCGCCGGTTCGCCGCGGGAGCCGGTGAAGGAGATCGACCGGCTAACCGCCGAGTTGAAGCTGGTACGGGAAGCCCAAGCCGCCCGCGAGAAGGAATTGACCGAGATCAAGGCAACCATCGAGAGACTCCAGGCTCTCGCCGCACAGGCGACGCCCCCTGCCAGCGGCGTGTCAAAGAGCCGCAAGAAGACGAAGTAACGCTCGTTTCCATGTGTGGTTCCGCCATCCCGTGCTCACGGGCACACAGGCCGTGGCAACACATGTACCCTGTGCGGCTATTGCACGCTTGCCTGGCCCGTCTTGTACGCCTCTGTGCTGTTGGTCTTCGAGGTTGCTCCGGTGACAGAGTCAATGCGTACCTGCGTGGAACTGACGATTGCCTGAAGCAGCTTTCTCGTGTCCACCGGCACAGGCCCGGCGACCAGTTCCGGCATGCTGTACACACAATAACACGAGTCGTAGAAAGACGGGGACCCCTGCGGCAGAATGAACGGCTTGTCCGCATGGCCGTCTGCATCGACATGGCTGATAAACGTCCGGGTGAACAATCCCCCGTTTCTCTTGCTGCTGAATGCGATCCAGCGGCTGTTGCTCGACCAGCTATGCCATGCGTCCGCGTATTCGCTGTTGATCGGCGTCTTGCTGTATGTCCCGGTCCGGAGGTCCAGCAGATACAAGTCGCTGGTCGGCTGATAGACGGGGAAACAGCCGTACTCGGCCATGCAGAACAGCAGGAACCTGCCATCCGGTGAAACGCGAGGCAGCAGAATGCTCAGACCCGTATCGGCGGCGCTCAACACCGTCTCCAACGTGCCCCAGCGATCGGTTTCGACATCGTAGCTTATGCGCATCAAGTCATATTTGACCTCCCGGTATCGCGCGGGCGGCACCGTCGGCGTGCCCTCCCACAGCAGCGGCGCACTGCAGAAATACAGCACTTTGCCGTCCGGCGTCCAGGCGGGATAGGTCTCCAGTCGTTTCTTGTCCGCTATGGCCGGCGCAGTCTTGATCCTGGCTTCTCCAACGTCGTAGTAGAAGATCGCGGAATCCAGATCGACCACATCATGGATTTCCGTTCTGGCGTTGTGAAAGAACTGCCGGACGTCGTTGACGGAGTAGGCGACGATCTTGCCGCTGGGATGCCAGGCCGTGTAGCCGAACTTCTCGGGGATCTTATCGACTCGACCGTCATGCCCGTACAGAGTGGCGCTGGGAAGGGAGAGACTGCGCATGCCGAGGAGAATCCTGTCAGGATGGTTGCCGATGAAGCTGTGACAATGGGCACACCCATTTCCGAACGAACTGGTGTCGAGCACATCCTTCTCTTCGAAGCTCTCGATGTTCCGCTGACAGATGCGCATGGGCTTGGGAAAATAGGAGGAGGGGGTCATGTATCGATAGACCAGATAGGGGTCGATTGGCTCGTCTGCAACAGTATTGACGAGGGTTTGGTACCGATTCCAGGTCCCGGTCTCCGTCTTCACACACACGTCGACACGCAGTTCGTTGCCGACGTTGTGAGCCAGCAGACCCTCCCACTTTCTCTGGGGGATTATGATTTCGCCGGTCTTGCTGACGACTTCGATTGCCGGGCCTGTGACGGAATGAATCCTGGCGTGATATTTCCTGCCTGGTTCGTGGATCACGAAATTCAATGGTGCGATGTTTGGCGGAACGACAATGCCGGCGTAGTCAGGCGAGATATTGGGCTGTCTGGACACTGTGACGGCCGATTCAGGGGTCTCGTCTCCGCAGGAACCCACCGACAAAACCGCGGCAAACGCCATCGCGGCAAAAAACATCGCCAAAGACCTGCCTGATTTCATCGTCACGTCCTGAGGCCAGCCCACGGATGATACTCTCTTGTCTGCCGGGTCACAGACAGAAACACGGCTCCTATCTTACTGCACTCCCGGAGGAATCCAACGTTTTTTCCGTGAACCTCGCCCTGAGCAGCCATTGGATTTGTTGCGGACATGAATTATGATGCACAATACGCGCGATTTGTGTACAGATCGTCGCAGCCGTTGGAGAATAAGGGATTGGGCAGAGAAGTCGAAGCATCATGAGGATCGCAGAAATGGCTCGCGGGAGTATACTGGATCATCATAGGCTTGAATCCTGCCTGTCGGCAGCCATCTTTCTGGGGCTCTTTGTCTACCTGTGGAAGGGGATAGCTCCCCCCCTGTTGTACTGTGGATTTGGCGTATTCACCGCCTATCCGATCGTCTCTGTGGAGGGTTCCTTTCTTCGCGCTACCTTCAGCACTGCCGGCGCGCCGATGAGCGACTTGGCGGCTCTCCTGGCGCAAAGCTATTCCCATGCGTGGCTGGGCGCCCTGACAATCGCCGCCGTCCTGGGCGCGCTGTTCCTGGGAATACGGCGTCTGCTGCGATCCGGGCAGGCAGAGAAGTTCAGAGACCTGGCATGGGTTCCCCTGCTGCTCGCTCTGACGATCTGCAACAACTACTATGAGAATCCCCTGCCGGTGCTGCTGACCGTGGGACTCTCGGTCTGGACTGCGATCCTCTACGACACCCTTCCGGTGAGGACCTCGCTCGGGCGGGCAGGGTCGTTCCTGATTCTCTTTGGCGTGGTCTACTACCTGGCGGGCGCCGCGGCTTTCGTGTTCGCCGGCATTGCATGTCTGACCGAAGCCCTGCTGCATCGCAAGATCATGCCGGCGATTGGGCAGGTCGCCCTGGCGGTCGGCGGAGCGTTTGTCCTGGGTTGGTTCGTCTTTGGCCTGGAACCTCGGGCGATCTGTACGGCCGGCACTCCCTGGGACCCGGGCAAAGCCCTCAAACTCTCGCCTCTGGCGGGTTGGCTCGCGCTCGTTCTGCACACGTTCGTTCCCAGCGTGGTTCTGGTGGCATTCCTGGGTCAAACCCTCCTGGAGGCCGACTCCAGGAGGCGCACACGACAGGGTCGTCCCCAAGGGCATCCTCAACCTGCCAAGAAGACCAGGCAAGCCCGTTGGCAGCAGGTCGATTCTCGCGTGTGGATCGGCGTGCGCATGCTCGCCGTAGCCGTGACGGCGGTCCTGTGCCTGACGTTCACGCGGACACACGCACGTTTCGAGCGGGCACTGCACTATCATGCCCAACGCCGGGACTGGAATCAGGTGCTGGCCCTGGCCGGTCGGATGCGGGGCAAGCATCGATTCACGCGCTCCGGCGTTTTCGACATCAACCGGGCACTGGCGCACCAGGGACGTCTCGGCAGTGAACTCTGCGCCTTCCCCCAGAACGACATCAACACGCTCTTTATGAGTTTCGACAATATGCCGGGACGTGTGATACACGCCAAGCTGATCGAGTTGTACCTGGACCTGGGCTGTCTGAACGCGGCAGAGAAGAACGCATATGAGCTGCTCGCGCAAGAGGGACCCTCGCCCCACGTGCTGGAAGCGCTCGTGAGGATCCATCTGGCCAAAGGCCAGTACGAACCCGCTCGAGTGGCCTTTCAGGCCCTGCGCAAGTGCGTGGGCTGTCGAGAGTACGTGCGCAGATGGCAGCCCATCATGGCCGATCCGGCCCTGGCCGAAACCGATCCGCTCATCCAGTCCTGGCGCAGGGTGAGGCTCACCCGGGACGACACGTCGATCGCGCTTTCCCCTGCGACGATAGAGACTCTACTGGGAACCATTCCCAATCATCGCCTGGCGTTTGAGTATCTCATGGCGTGCCATCTCCTGCGAAACGAGCGAGTCGAGCTCATAGGCCGCCTGCCGTTGCTGAGGCCGTTGGGCTACACACAGCTTCCGCGCCACTATGCCGAAGCCTTGCTGGTGCAGTCTCTGATGACCGGGACACCGGTGGATGCGCAAGGCTGGACCATGGACCCGGACCTGCAGCGCCAATTCTGGGAGATCCGCAACGTCGTGACAGAGTCCCGTGGCGACGATCGGATGGTATACGAGACGCTCGTGCCCAAGTACGGGGACACCTATATGTTCTACAGCATGTTCAATCTGTGCGGACTCAGGTAGAACACGGATATGGTGCGATTCTCAGCGCGACGGTGGCGATTGCAGCACGGCCCACATCAGGATGGCGGAGGCGGTGCCGTCCATGGTTGGCTCGTTGCTCGCGTAATCCTGAAGGTCGTCGTGGTAGACCGCGCGAGGGTCCTGGAATTCGCCCAGCGGATCGGGTTCGGTGATGCTGACGCCTTTCAGTGACTTGAAGATGCGTTCGTAGACCGGGCCGTCCACCAAACCGCCTCGCAAGGCGCGTCCGGTCAGGCGCGTGGTCATCAGATGCACGTTCACAGGCCACGCGACGCCCACCCCCATGAATTGTGCAGTACCCCAAGGATTTCGGCCGAGCAGCCAGTCGCGGTGCCGGGCGGCGAATTCACAATAGCGGCCGTCGCCGGTCATCTGCTCGTAGAGCCGGCATTGGGTCACCAGGGCCACCACCAGGTTGTTCGAGCACCAGATGAACGGAACGCCGATGCCAAACGGGTTCTTCTCGCCGGCGACGCGGCAGCGTTCGATCCCCTCGCGATACCAGCCCTCCAACAGCCCTTGGAACTCCGCGTCAACAACGCCATGCAGGCGGAAATGCCCGGCGTTGAAGAAGGGGTAGAACTGGTAGTGGCCGGTCTGCTCGCGGCCCATCCAGGATTCCGATCCAGCGAGGCGTGCATAGCGTTTGGCATCGTCGAGGTAGCGAGGGTTGCCGGTGGCCCGAAAAAGCTCCGCGGCGCCCCACTCCATGTCATCGGCCCAGGTGGTCTCGGCGTAACGATAAGGCGCCCCGTAGGAGTTGCCCTGCTGGACGCCTTCCCGGTCGCGGCCAAGCTGGTACACGTCTTCTCCGGCCGTCAGGCACTGTCGCGCGAACCCGGCTCGATTCGGGTCATCTCTCCAAATCTGGAAGGCCAGAGCCATGGCGGCCGCGTAACGTCCGGCGAGGTTGGCCAGGCCCGTGGACTCGCTCGGGTAGCGTCCGAGTCCCTGAGGCCGACCGTCCGCAGCATACACCACGCGGGGGCCGCCTTTGCCCCAGCCGTAGTCGGCGCGTTCATCCTGTGGGAGTCGCCAGCCGCAGTGGTCGCGGTCATCCGCCACCTGATGATACAACGCCTCCGGCGCCGGATGCAGTTTCAGCATCCACTCCAGACCCCAGCGGGCCTCGTCGAGCAGATCGGCTGTGCCGTTGCCGCCGGCTTGGCCGAGGGCGTCGAATCGATCGGCGAAGAGCGGCGACTGCAACCGCTCCGGCGAGCTACGGTGCATTTCCCATGCGAGGAGCATCTGCGCGGTCGCATTGCTCGACGTGAGCAGGTATTTCAGAAGGTCGGCTGCATCGTGCCAGCCGCCCCGGACATCGATGGCTGTGCCGGCGGGAAGCGGTCCGTAGGCAGTCCGGCCATCGAGTTGATGACAATCCGCGTTGAGCCACGGGTTGAATCCGCACCGCTGCTGGCACATGAACTCCAGCAGAAGATCCGGCAGCCGCTGGAAGACCGCATCGTCCACAAGAATGGGCTCAGAGACGGCTCCGCCAAGGCGAAGGCGGAAGCGCCCTGACCGCCGGAGTGCAGAGAAGTCGAGTTCCGCAACGTGGTCGAAATTGCCCCAGCTCATTCCCGTCGCCGGGCGCGTGACGCCTTGGAAGACCGACTGCCCGGATTCGAGTTCAATCACGTCAAAATGCTCCTCAAAAGGGGCACGGGCGAGGGCGACCGCGAGTTTGGGGCTCTGCGCCGCGTAGCCAACCTGGCTGGCGCGAAGATGGCGTCCCAGCAGGCGGTCGATGCGCTCGAACGCGTAACCCCGCTCCTGGAGCCGGCCGAGCAACTCGGGCAGACGGAGGTGCATCTTGTCCGCACGCTCGGGGCCGGCGCCCAGGTGCATGAGCAGCAGAAAGCCGTGGAGCCCGGCCGGGTCCGTGGACTCGCATTGCAGGATGCTGTCCAGGATGGCCTGAGAAGACGCGAAATTGTGGTCCTTCTCAGCGGTGTAGTCCGCCGCGGAACGGGTGCCGGGCGAGAGGTTGACCAGCGTCAGACCCATCGTTTGGGTCCAGTCGCTGATGTCGCGGTTATAGTGCTCGTAGGCGGGCAGGAAGAACCGCGTCCGACTGCGGGTGACGCCAAAACGCTCCAGCTCGCGGAGATTGCCGTCCAGGTCCGCTTCGAATTCGGCGCGTGTCACGAGCGTCCGGCGATCGGCCGTCCACGCACAGTAGAGCTGATGCCGATCCGAATGTGGACCGACGTAATGGCCCTCGGCCAGCATCCGCCGGATCAGCGGTGCAAACGTCGCGTTGCGAAGGAAGTCGCCGGTCAGGAAGAACGACGCCTTCGCGCCGTGCTCGGCCAACGTCGCCAGGATCGTCTCGGCGCCCTCGGCAAACTCATGGCCTGTGAAGACCAACGCCAACTGCCGGGTAGATCTCGAACCATGCACCACGGCGCCGTCCTGGTAAGTGAATGGGTCTTCGGCCGCAAGATGAGCGGCCGTTTCCTCGGCCGCGACAGGCTGGAGCAACGATGCAGTGCAGAATACAAGCCCTGCGGCCAGCGTGAAGGAGAGACATCCCATAAGATCCCCAGTCATTTCCCGTCATCGAGCGATTCGCACAAGCGATCCTCCGCCGGGCGGCAGGGTCAGCTCGACCGCAGCTTTCTTCGCGGAAGTCCACCGGGCCGTCGCGGCGTCGAAGAGCGAGAGTTTGCCCGGCCCATTGAGCGATGCACTCACTTCCGTCTTGTAGTCCAGGTTCACGACGACGACATGAGTCGGCTTCTCTGCGGCCCCGAAGAAACCGAGCAGAAAACCTCGCGGCGAGGCAGGCGACTGCAAGGACGCGATATGGAAGGGCGCGTCTGTCGGCAGCGCCTCACAGCCGGGCTCGCGCATCGACGTATGATACACGCCCAGAGATCGTAGCGATTGGAGTTCCCTCGCGATGGCCACGAATTCGCGATTGTAGGACTTGACCGCGTGGTAGAGAGGTCCGGGCGTCCCATCCAGACTGACGAGGCTGCCGTGGTGGTTCGGATGAGCGTACACATAATAGCTGATGCCCTGCGCCCCATAGGCCGCCGTGGAGTAAACCAGGTAACGCAGCTCGTCCGCATTGGGAATGCGCATCGCGTCCGGCGCCCAGGTGCAGGCCTGTACGATGTTGAGAAAAGGCACGCCCGCCTCCTGCGCGGCGCGCCGGACCATCGCCAGGTTCAGAAAGTACTGGTCGCCGTCGCCCTTGAGTCTGAACTG
This sequence comes from Phycisphaerales bacterium, assembly GCA_039683175.1. Taxonomy (GTDB): domain Bacteria; phylum Planctomycetota; class Phycisphaerae; order Sedimentisphaerales; family Anaerobacaceae; genus PLanc-01. The sequence goes on along the minus strand of JBDKRX010000025.1, from coordinate 31,624 downwards.
GTAGTGGTCATAACTGATGAGCGAAGGTCTCACCTGCTCGACGTAGAGACGCAAATGCTCCTGGTAGGCCGTGACCACGTCGCCCTTTGTACCGAGTTGTTCGTTGTTGGCGTAGGTCGGAAACAGGTTGATGTAGGCCAGATGCTGTGGGTCGCGATCGTGCAGGTACGCAACGAGTTTGCCGAGCGCAGGGAACTGTGATGCGCCGGGTTCGTCGATGAGATGGTAAGAGTACAGCGCCGGGTGCTTGCTCACGCGGGCGATGAGGGCGTCCAATTGCCCCCGGCGGTCGGGGTCATCGAGCGACGCGGGGGTGAATAGACCATTCGTGAGTTGACCTCGCAGGCCGTGACGGTGCGCCACGTCGAGTTCTTCTTCGCTGCCACACCAGACGAGGTTGAAACCGCCTTCAACCATCTGCTGTGCGACGGCGTCGGTGAGCGATGGGCCGGCCCAGTAGGTCGCGATGGGTGTGCCAACCTGCCAGGACGCAGGGGCGGTGGACTCGGTCTCCACCGCACATCCGCACAGAGCGTATGCGAACAGGGAGAGGCAGAGAATGCACACAAATCGTGTCACGGCTGAGGGGTAGACCAGGGTTCTCATTGCGTCGGACTCCCAAATACGGTTAGCATATGCCAAGTGGCCTGCTGTGATTCACTTCACAGGAGTGTAATCTTATCACAGAGCGTCAAACAAGACAACATGAACGGTGAGGCCACGCGCCGCTCGATCACATGAAAGGAGACCTCATGCCGACAAGGCGTCTGTCACACAGGGACGTATCCAGTCTTCTCGTTGTCCTCGGGGCATTGCTCTCTTTGGGCAAGGCGGGATCGGCGGCAACCGACTTCTACGTTTCGACTTCGGGCAGGGATGAATGGTCCGGCCGGCAGGCATCGCCCGATGGAAGCGGCGGTGGGCCGTTTGCCACGCTGGAAGCAACCCGCGACGCTGTTCGCCGGTTGAAGGCTTCCGCAGGCCTGCCGGAAGGCGGGGTCACGATCTGGATTGCGACGGGAACCTACTCCCTGGACAAGGGTTTCGCACTGACGGTCGAAGACTCCGGCGAAACGGCCAAACCGATTGTCTACCGCGCGACGGCGGCGGGGCAGGTACGAATCATGGGAGGCAAGATCGTCACCGGCTGGCGAACGGTGGACGACACCGCCATCCTGGAAAGGCTGGAACCCGCCGCTCGCGCCAATATCCTCCAGGCCAACCTCAAGGCGCAGGGCATCAGCGATTTCGGCAGACTGCGGTCGCGGGGTTTTGGCCGATCTGCAGCGCCGGCGGGACTGGAACTCTTCTTCAGGGACCAGCCTATGACCCTGTCACGCTGGCCCAATGCGGATTTCCTGAAGATCGCCAAGCCCGCGGAGTCGACGGGCGATGAACACGGCGGGACCCTGGGCAAACTGCCGGCCGGCTTCTACTACGAAGGAGATCGGCCCGGCCGGTGGGCCGACACCAACGATATCTGGGTCCACGGATACTGGGCCTACGATTGGGCCAATTCCTACGAACACATTGCAGGCCTCGATACGCAGAAGCGCCTGATCCGGACCAGCCCGCCGCACGGCAACTATGGTTTCCGCGAGGGCCAGAGGTTCTACTTCCTCAACGTCCTCGAAGAGCTGGACGAGCCGGGCGAATGGTATCTCGACCGCAAGACCGGCATCCTGTACTTCTGGCCGCCGGACCCGATGCATGATGGTGATGTGACAGTCTCCCTTGTGGAAACTCCCCTGCTGTCCTTGAACAACGTCTCCCACGTCCAGTTTCGTGGCCTGACCTTCGCCTGTACTCGGGCCGACGCCATCTCCATCGAAAGCGGCAGCAGTAGCCGGATCACAAGCTGTACGATTCGCAACGTCGGGAATTCCGGCGTCGTGGTCCAAGGCGGAGACAATCACGGGATCGAGGACTGCGTCATCTCCGAGGCCGGCGACGGCGGCATCTCCCTGACAGGCGGAGACCGGCGAACCTTGACGCCCTGCGGCCACTATGCTCGAAACAACCACATTCACCACGTCGCCCGCTGGTCCCGCTGCTATGCCCCCGCCATTTCCATGACGGGCGTGGGCATCGTCGCCGCGAACAACCTGATCCACGATCACCCCCACTGTGCGATCCTGTTCGGCGGCAACGAGCACGTAATCGAGCTCAACGAAATCCATCACGTCTGCCTGGAGACTGGCGACGTCGGCGCAATCTACACAGGCCGGGACTACACATTCCGAGGCAACATCATCCGCCACAACTTCATCCACCACACCGGCGGCGTCGGCATGGGCTCGATGGGCATCTACATGGACGATTGCGTCAGCGGCACACAGATCTATGGCAATATCCTCTGGAGACTGCACCGGGCGGTCTTCCTCGGCGGCGGACGGGATTTCGACGTCCAGAACAACATCTTCATCGATTGCGATCCCGCGGTCGAACTGGACGGCCGAGGCATGAGCAAGTCGCCCGTCTGGCACGACATGGTCTACAAGACCATGAAGCAGAGGCTGGAGGACATGAACTGGCGCCAGCCGCCCTACCGGACGCGGTATCCGCAGCTTGCCGACCTGGAGCAGTACTACGCGAAGGATGATGGCCTCCCGCCCGGCAACGTCGTCGTCGCCCATAACATCTGCGTCAATACGGAACTGCTGAAGATCACCTGGGGCGCCACGCCGGAGGCGGCCGAATCCAGAGACAACCTTGTCAACGTCGATCCACTCTTCCTCGACGCGGCCAACGGGGACTTCCGTCTCAAGCCCAACTCCCCTGCCTACACCAAAGGTTTCAAGCCCATACCTTTTGACGACATCGGGCGGAAACCCTATCCAGTCACCACGGCAACCGTGTTGCCGGCGGCTGCCCAACACTCCTTCACTCTCGGCGAAAAGGAGTTTCTCCTGGATGGCAAGCCGATCCAGATCATCAGCGGAGAGATCCATCCCGCCCGCGTCCCGAGCGAGTACTGGCGACATCGCATCCAAATGGCGAAGGCGATGGGATGCAATACGATTTCCGCATACATCTTCTGGAATCATCACGAAAGCGAACCCGGCGTTTTCGACTTTGAAACGGGCAATCACAATCTGGCGCAGTTCTTCCGGCTCGTTCAGGAAGAGGACATGTGGGCCCTACTGCGACCCGGCCCCTACGTCTGCGCCGAGTGGGACTTCGGCGGGTTGCCCCCCTACCTGCTGCGCGTGCCCGACATCAAGGTCCGATGCATGGATCCGCGCTACATGGCCGCCGTCGAACGCTACCTGGCGCAGATGGCTTCTCTGATCGAGCCCTTTCTGTGCGCCAACGGCGGGCCCATCCTGATGATTCAGATTGAGAATGAATACGGCAGCTTCGGAAACGACAAGAATTACATGGAGCGGCTCAGACAAATCTGGAAGAGCCATGGAATCGACGGGCCCTTCTTCACGGGCGACGGCGCCACGCCGTTTATGCTGGAGGCCGGGAATATCGACGGCGCTGCGATCGGCCTGGACCCGGGTTCCAATGAAGGGGCTTTTGCCCAGGCGGCGATGAGGAATCCCAGAGTCCCGTCGTTCAGCAGCGAGACCTATCCAGGCTGGCTGACGCACTGGGGAGAACCGTGGGCACAGCGGGACACGCAAGGTCTGCTCCGCGAGGTCACATTCCTGCTGGAGAACAAGAAGTCGTTCAACTTCTATGTCATCCACGGCGGCACGAACTTCGGCTTCACCGCCGGAGCGAATTCGGGAGGCAAAGGCTACGAACCCGACGTGACAAGTTATGACTATGACGCTCCCATCGACGAGCAGGGCCGGCCGACGCCGAAGTACTTCGCCTTGAGAGAGCTCATCGGGAAGCACGCCGGCTGGTTGCCCGACGTTCCCAAGCCGATTCCAGCGATGGAGATCCCCGACATCTCCATGGAAGCCTTCGCCTCCGTCTGGAGCAATTTGCCCGAGCCCATTCATTCCGTCCAGCCCAGACCCTTTGAGGCATATGAGCAGGACTACGGGTTCATGCTCTACAAGACGGAACTGATCGGCCACAAGAGCGGGAAGCTGACGATCACCGAATTGCACGACTACGCCACGGTGTTCCTGAACGGCCGGTTCATCGGAACGCTCGACCGTCGCGAGGCCCAGTCCACAATCGACCTGCCCACAAGCGAAGTCCACAACCCGGTCCTGGAGATCTTCGTGGAGGGGATGGGAAGGATCAACTTCGCTCAGTCCATGATCGACCGCAAAGGCATTACGGACCGCGTCACTCTCAACGGGATGACGCTGATGAATTGGGACATCTACCGCCTTCCGTTCGATGAGGAATACATTCGGAGGCTTGAGAGAGCACCTGTAGATGCGACGCGCAGAGGCGTGTTCTTCCGAGGGGTCTTCACCCTGGACACGGTTGCGGACACGTACATCGATGTGGCCAACTACCGCAAAGGCGTCGTGTGGGTGAACGGTCACAACCTGGGGCGTTTCTGGGAGATTGGACCCCAGAAGCGGCTGTACTGCCCCGCGCCGTGGCTCAGAAAGGGTCAAAACGAGGTCTTCGTATTCGACCTGCTTCAGAATGAGGCCAAGCCGCTTTGCGGCCGGACGACTCTACGCTGACGGCCCTTCGCCCACACAGGCCTGGACATTGGGCGACTGCATCGTACGTTCAGCCGAGCTTCTCGGGGACTTCTTTCATTGGTCCCATCCATCGCAACTCGCGTTCGATGTCGTCGTGCATTCGGTATTTCCTTGTCACCTCAGCCAGCTTGGGGCCGCGGACGTCGATCTTCGACAGATCCGCCTGGCCCAGGCCGGCGTGGGCGCAGAAACCCAGGTATCCCACCCAGTCGGGATTGAGGCCCATGACCTCCACACCCACGCGGTCGGCGGCCACATAGTCCGTGGAGGCGACGGCGATTCTGGAAGGCACGAGGGTGCCGCCACCCGGGCCGTTACCTTCCATACCCTCCCAGCCGTCCAGCACGGTAGCCCCCAGGCACGGCTGGAGCTTTTGGATTGTCAATGCGATGTCCACATGGGTCTGGCGCACGCCGCCGTGGTAGAGTCGTTTGTCGTTCCATCGCTGGCTCTCGCTGCGAGGGCTGTGCAAAGGCGCGCCCAAGGCCATGTTCTTGAGCGAGAGAGTGGCCACCACCGTGTTGTGCGTCTTGAGCATGGCGGAGCAGATGACATAGGCTTCCGGATCGAGCAGCCTCGCCGCGAGCCGGACGGGCACCATGTGCAGATCGCCGTTCAGGATCGCATGCATCTGATACAGACCTTCTTCATTGAGGTCCACCAGGCTGACGTCGAGCGGCTTGTGTTCCGGCACGATCCGGGCGTAGCCAAAGTGATCGAAACCTTCCGTCGTAAAACCCGCCGAGGATTCGGCGATCACAACCGGTCCCTTGAAACGCGGCGCAAGGAAGTCCAGTATGCCGTGGATGGCATCCGCATGCGTCGAGGCAAGCTGGTTTGAGGTGCTGACCATATTGGGCTTGATCACCACTCGCTTCCTGGTCTTGAGAACGGGCATGACCTGGTCCTCGATGGCCGCCAGCGCATCACAGACGTTCTGACGCCGGCTCGCACCGTTGGTCACTGAGACCACCGACCGGCGGTCCGATGGCCCGGCGATTTGCAGGGTCTCGGCCGGCCGGTCCTGGGAGCGAACCAGGGTGGCAGAGGCGCCAAGTGCCGTTGCCGTCCAGAGAAAGTGCCTGCGGGAGAGCTTGGGTTCGTGCATGTTCCTATCCTTTCTATGCAAGGGCGAGTCTGCGCATGGCACGGACTCCTGTCTTCTGTGGACCAGTCTACCGGATGTGTGACCGCTTTGCCAAGGTTTCGCCGGATCGACGATCGACTGCTTGCATCAGAGGACCTTGCCCGAGGCCGGATCCGGGCAGGAGAGAATCCCCAGATGCAGCAGGTCACATCGCCGTGGTATGAGCTACGGTAGTCAGTTGGACGGTCGCCCTGAGCAGTCCAGGATCGCGATCGGCGCGCCTGACCTCCAATGACCGGATTCCACCGGCGAGAACCAGAGCATCCAACCTGGACAGGAAAGCAACGATCTGGGCAAGCGTGACGCCCTCCAGCCGGACTTCCACCACGGTTTGTTGGTACTTGTCGTCGATGGCTGCCGTCGTCGGTTTCAGAGAAAGGACGCCCTGTGGCAATCCACATTCCTCCCGGATGCGTTCGAGGGTGGAGAGAATCCTCCGGCTCTCCTGCTGTGGCACAACCATCGATCTCAGTTGAGCGACTTGGGTCTCCAGGTTCCTATAGTCCTGGCCCTTTATCTGGATCTGGGCCAGCACATCCCGCTTGTCGGCCACGACGCGGCGCAGCGTGGAAATCCGCTCCCTTGCCGGCCGCACGACAAACTGCACAACCACGAGCATCCCGAGGAGACCGGCTCCACAGGCGACAATGACCTTTTCTCTTTTCATCAACTGCATTGTCTGTTCACCCGTCTTTCACCTTGATGAGGAGCCGAAACTCGGGGCGATCCGCACTGCGACTTCGCGTCACATCCTCCAGCTCCACCGAACTGAATTCCGGGACCTGGCGCAGTTTCTCCATGAATTGCTCCACGGATTCAAAGGCCCCTGTTCCCGTGACATACACCGCCCGGTCCTTGATGGAACACAAGGAGATGGAGATCTCCTTGTCCGACGCCAGTTTTTCGCTCAGGATGTGCAGGATGCGCAAGGGGTGGATTCGCTCCCCGATGGCTTTGGCCAGCGTGTCCCGCTCCTTTTGCAGCGAACTCAGATGTTCCGTCATTTGCGCGAGTTCATTGACAATCTTCTTCTCCTGGGGGCACACTTCAAGGAAGATCGCCCGAATTTCCCGGCGGAGGCCGGCATGCTCCGTTTCCAGCCGCATGAATTCCTTGATCGCCCCCACGCCGGACAATGCCAGGATGACTGCAAGGAGCGCGCCGGCCACGATGGCTCCCCGCTTGGCCTTGGATCGAACGATGCGGTCCACCTGCGACGTGTCGGCGTTCAGGAAATCCAACTGGTGGCCCGCCGGGCTCAGACCCATCAAGGCAAGCCCCAGAGCCACCGTGAACTGGCCGTCAGGCTGGGACCCATCCGATGACTGAATCACGGACGACAGGTCGATGAGCTGGACGTCTCGACCGGTCTCCTCGGATAACCTGCCGGACAATTGCCGAATGAATTCGTCGGGCCCACTCAGGAGAACCCGTGACGTCTGCCGACACTCTCTGCCGAATGCGCCCCGGCACGTCAGTTCGACCTCCCGCGCCAGCATCGCACCGACCGCGTCCGGTGGACCGGGACAGACAAAGTGTCTCGCGACCAGAAGATTCCCCTGGCACAGGATGCCGAGAATCGCTCGCTGTCCGTCCGCGTGAAGAAGCACCAGGGGCGCATCGCCGCTGTCGAGCTGGGCTGCGCGGGCGACCGCCTCCAGGGCGCACACGTCCGTCGTGTGCATGGAGCATCTTCGTCCCGTCTTCTCCACGGCCCGGTTCCACCCGGCGATTTCGCTGCGATTGACCGCGGCAATCAGATACTTGTGCTCGCGTTCGCCCCTCTGGTAGTGACCGCCGATGTCAACGATGAGATCTTCAAAGGGCACGGGAAAGTCGTCTTCCAGCTCAAACTTCACTATGCGACGCACGTCTTCATGCCGCTCCAGCTCCGTCGTGAGATCGTGGAAGAACACATTCTTACATGGCAGACCAACCACGACGTTGGCGGACGCGCGGAGATGTACGCCGCGGAGAGCCTCCTCAAGCAGCGCATCCATCCCGGCGTCGCCGACGGCAGCTTCACCGGACGGCAAGTCCCTCGCCCACGTTCCGCGCAGAATCCGACTGCCGCGACGGCGCGAGACCCACGCAAGTCTGATTCCATGAGTCGCGATATCGATTCCGATGCAGCAGTTCATGCTCACCTAACGGAACACATTCATCATACGAATCTACAATTCCCAACGAATCAGGCGTGTGAGACGGCCGCCAATGCGGTTCTTCTCCACGACAACACGCACCACCCGGACGGACTTGTCCACGACACCTTGCGAGGTCACGATGAAGCGCTGATCCCCCGCCTGCCCACCGGCGGCCTCACGGATCGCGTTGAACACCTCGGGAGTCATTCCCGGCACCTGGTTCAACTCCTCCAGGCTCCTGTAGGGCCGATGCTCCACGATGCTCTCAGCCAGAGACCGATCCATCTGTTCGGAGAGAGTCCGCAGGATCGTGATGGAGGCCTCGTTGACGCTCAGTCTGCCGCTGCCGTACACCGTCAGGAAGGACTCCATCCCGACAACCGGGCTTTCCTGCTCGGTGTCGGTGCTTCCACAGAGGATTTCCCGGGTCATGCCTTTGACAAGCAGCAACTCGCCCAGAACCTCCAGCGGGCCATTCTTGCAGCGGTACGGCTTCTCACGATCCTGATAGTATGCGTCCTCCGCCCCGGAATTCTCTCCCCGGACCGAGGGCAACACCGTGACTTCATCATCCACGTCGATCCAATCGATCATCGCCGCCACCACGCCATAACTGATGGGCTTCCGGTCGCCATTCTGCTCGTTCAACAGATCGATGAGCCGCAACATCTGATCGACCCGCTGGCGGACGGGTTGTCCCTTTCCATCCACGAGCCCATTCACATTGATCTTGCCTTCTTCCCTGCCGACAGACACGACGCAGTACCCTTCTCCCAAAGGCACCTGCACGGCCCCGGAGAGGATACCCAGTAATTCGTCATGGGTCCAGAGATCGGTTGTCTGCTCGAGCGCCGCCATGGCGATAGCCACCCCTGCTTCCGCACAATACAGAGCCTGACTTGCCCTGCGTGCGTTGTCCGCCAGATGGACCTTCATGCGGCAGTCGTAGCAGAACTCGAAAACAATCGCCGCGAGGACCGAGACGATCAGGAGGACGACGATCAACACCACGCCCGATCGGCTACGCAATGGATATCTTCCGTGCATGGAACCTCGTCCTCCCCTACTTGTCCCGATCCCTGTCCGGGGCAATCTCTCGGACAGGGTTCTGGGGTTTCCTTGGCGAGCGACACAGGATCGGAGCCACTGACGTCAGGTGGACGAAGTCCCCCCTCTCCGAGCCCACTGCGAGCTTCACCCGCAGCGCAGCAGGCGGCCCTCCCGACACACTGGAGTCCCATTCGGCCTGCCAGTTCTTGCCGTCGAAATATGCGAACTCGATCTCATCGAGATTCTCCAGGATCGGACGCCATCCCTCGTCGCGATCTTCGTCCTGTTGACCGTAAGGCTCTTCCCGTGTGAGCAGGGTGTGGCGCGAGGAATCGAGCTTGTACGAGACGAGCTTCAGAGACCCCAGATGAGACTCCCGGCCGCTTCCGCTGTCTGCCGTGACGAGTTGCAGCAGGACAGCATCGAGCGGCGTCCCGCCTCCTCGAAAGAGCGAAACGCGTTCGTCTTGAGTCGCCGATTTCACCGGCTTCTGGCCTGGAACGGTGCGACTGCTTCTCTGGCCCCCCCCGGGGTAGCAGCATCGGGCCTGGCGGGACAGACGCTGAACGAACAACCGGCTCTTCTGATCCGCCTCCACTCGGATGGGAATCTCCATGATCGAGTCCGTGATCGCCCGGTAGCTTCCGTAGAGAGCGCTCATGATGATGCCAAGCACGCTCAAGGCAACGAGGATCTCCAGCAGCGTGAAACCGCACGGCCTCCGCTGACCGCAGCCCGACGCATCGGGCCGTTCCTGTCGCATGCAGTCAGACGCCGGAGCGGCGACTGCCGGCCTTCTCGGTGCTGTCGAGACCATCCTGATTCTCCGACTTCTTCTGTTCGCTCGACGAAGAGAGATAGACAACGGTGTCCAGAGAAACCGTCGCATCCGTCCCGCCATCCTGCCACACGACCTCTACGTGCACGCGGCGCAATCCGGCCAGATCTGCTCCTTGAAGCTCGGCCCAATCGGCGTCGGCCACCACGGATCTCCACCGAAAGGCCCTTCCGGTGCCCGCGTCCTCGACACGACCACTCGACTCGCCAACGTCGGGAACATCCTTCATCAGGATTTCGGCAAGCAGCGTGTTCGCCAGGACCGTCGCTGCGGCCATTCGAGAACTCCCATCGATCGAGCGGATGCTGGCGACGTGCAGTTGGATCAGGGGCACCAGGGCAATGAGCATGATGCACAGGGCCACCAGGACCTCGATCAGCGTGAAGCCCGGACTGCTCCGCGTGAGCAGAACGGGCCGGCGAACGGAATGAGATCGCATGAATGTCACTGGGATGAGTCCTCGTCAACGAGCTCGATCTCACCAAACCATTCGCCGACGACGATCTTCACGGTCCGCCCCTCAGCGGAGGTCAGACTCATGACGGTCGGATCGCAGTACCCTTCAGGATCGAATGCCACGACCAGGACTCCTTTCTCCGGGTCCACTTCATGCGGCTCCACATCCAGGATTCTCACGCCATCGGGGAACTGCCCCTCAATATCCGACGAGACGCCGACGGTCCGGGCCTCCTTCTCCCCCTGCCTGTCAGTCACCCAATACCTGCCGGCTTGCGTATCGATCCGCAGCAAGGACGCCGATTCCGTTGCGACAGCCAGTTCCTGCGTATGCCGCAAGGCTCGAACCAGTTTCCTGCCGCTTCGCAACGGCTCCGGCTCCGTCAACAGAAGACGATTCAGCTTGGGGAATGCAATGGCCGTAGATATCCCCAGGACAACCAGAACCACGATGAGCTCAAGGAACGTGAACGCACGGGACACGGCATGTCTCGTATCCTCAGTCCTGGTCCGGATTCCAGCTTTCGATATCCGCATTGTCGCCGCTTCCACCATCTTCGCCGTCCTTGCCATAGGACTCCAAATCATAGTCATCGTGCATGCCCGGGCAGACGTACAGGTAGGAGTTGCCCCAGGGATCCATCGGAACCCGTCCTCCCTCAATATACCCCCCCTGCTTCCAGCCCTTGAGCCCGGGATCGGCCACGAGCACATCCAAGCCCTCCGAGGTCGTGGGAAATCGTCCCGTGTCGGTCTTGAAGAACGCCAGCGCAGATTGCAGGTTCCGGATCTGGACTTTCGCCTTCATCCGACGGGCCTGCTCCGGCCTCTCCAGGATCTTGGGCATCATGATGGTCGCCAGAATTCCCAGGATGACGATCACAACCATCAGTTCGATCAGGGTGAAACCCCGCGCGACGCGAAACCTTGGCACAGACGGCAATCTCCACACGAGTGTGTTCTCCTAAGCAATCGCCTGGTTGATATCGAAAATGGGCAACAACATCGCCAAGACGATGAACCCAACAATCACGCCGAGCACCAGAATCAAAACAGGTTCGAGCAGCGACGTCAGCATGCTCAACCTCGCTTCCACATCCCCGTCCAGCAGGTCGGCAATCTTCCCCAATCCCTCCTCGACCGTTCCACTCTGCTCTCCCACCGCAATCGTGTTGACGATCAACGGAGGAAACACGCCCGTTCGATTCAGCGCGTCCGCGACCGTGTCTCCATGGTTCACCGCCTCCCTGGCATCCACCGCGGCCTGGGCAATGACGGTGTTGCCCACTACGTGCGAGGAGAGCCTGAGGGCCTCGACAATCGTGACCCCGCTGGTCAACAGAATGCCGAGAGTCCGGCAGAACCGGGAGATCGCCACCTTCCGGATCACGTCGCCGAACAGCGGGCAGCGCAGCTTGAATCGATCCCAGCGTTTGCGGCCGGCATCCGTCCTCAGCCAGTACCCCCCTGCGGCGAACAGGCTGACCAGGAGAATGGCGAAGACCCAGAAATAGCGAGAGGCGATCTCGCTCGTTCGGATCAAGACAACCGTGGGCCAGGGAAGACGCATCTTCATTTCGAGAAACAACTTCGTGATGCTCGGGAGAACGAAGCTCAGCACAAAGGCCACCACCAAACACCCTACGGTCAGCATGAACAACGGATAGGCAAGGGCCGACCTGAGCTTGTTCACCAGCCGGGCCCGTCTCTCGAACAGTTCGGCCAGTTGCGACAGCACGTTTTCCAGTGTGCCCGCCGTTTCGGCCGCCTCGACCATGCTGACGTAGATCGGGGGAAACACAGAAGGGTGATCCTCCAGAGCCCTTGCCAGCGTGACCCCCTGATTGACACCATCCCGCACGTGGGCAAAGACCCGTCCCAGAAAACTGTCGCCCAGTTGCTGAACCAGGGTGGACAAGGCGCCAACCAGCGGCATGCCGGCCAGCATGATCACGGACAATTGACGGGTGACTGTCGATAGTTCTCGCGCCCCGATCCGGCGGGCACGCGGACGACCACGTCCCTCCTGCTTCTGCGCATCAGCTTGCTTGTGCGAGATCTCCAGAACGTGGATGCCCGCCGCGCGAAGTTGCCTGCGCGCTTCGCCAAGCGAAGCCGCATCGATGACGCCGTGCGACTGCCGCCCCCCGCTGCTCACGTGAATGTACTCAAACAGCGCCATTGCCGTCCGATCTGCCGACGTCCGTATCCGAGTCCTCCTGCGTCACTCGAAACACCTCTTCGGCCGTCGTCATGCCGCGGGCGACCTTCCGAAGACCGTCATCGCGCAGCGTACAGATCCCCTTGCTCAAGGCCAACTGCCCGATCTTGTGGGCCCGCGCATCCGCGAGGATGAGCTCTCGGAACTCATCATCCAGGACGAGATGCTCGAAGATCCCCATTCGGCCCCGATAGCCCGTGCCACCGCAGGTCGCGCACGCCGGACCCGCAGGAATCCGTTGCGAAGCGGGCCCGATCTGAACAGGATTCTCAGGGGATGAAACCTCGTTGGCGGAGGGGGCCGTTTTTCCGCCGCACGTTGGACATATTCGTCTGACCAGTCTTTGTGCCATGATCCCCAGCAGAGAGGAAGAGACAAGATAGGGCTCGATCCCCATGTCAATCAGCCGCGTAACGGCGCTGGCGGCATCGTTCGTGTGCAACGTGCTGAAAACGAGGTGACCGGTGAGAGCGGCCTGAATCGCGATGCGGGCGGTTTCCAGGTCGCGGATTTCGCCCACCATGATGACATCGGGATCCTGCCTGAGGATATGGCGCAGGCAAGCAGCAAACGTCAACCCGATCTTCGGCATCACCTGCGTCTGACTGACTCCCGCCAGGCGGTACTCGATGGGGTCTTCCACCGTCATGATGTTGCGATCATCGCAGTTCAGCTCCGAGACAGCCCCATAGAGCGTGGTGGTCTTCCCGCTGCCGGTCGGCCCCGTCAGGAGAATGATCCCATGAGGACGGTGAATCATGGCGCGGAACTGCCGTTCCGCCTCGGGCTCGAACCCGAGCTGCTCCAGTCCGAAGCGGGCCCCGGACTCATCCAGCAGACGCAAAACGACGCGCTCGCCCCAAGCGGTCGGGATGGTGGACACTCGCGTGTCGATTTCGCGATCGCCGATCTTGATTCGGCTGCGGCCGTCCTGGGGAAGCCTGCGTTCGGCGATGTTCAGCTTGGCCATGATCTTCACACGCGACACAACGGACGCGAAGTACTGCTTGGGGAAGGTGGAGCGGGTGTAGAGCACCCCATCAATCCGGAACCGCACCTTCACATCGTGTTCATAGGGCTCGATGTGGATGTCGCTGGCCCGGGACTGGCTGGCCTGGAAGAGGAAGGCATTGACGAACTTGATGACCGGCGCCCCTTTCGACAGGTCCAGCAGATCCTCCGTATAGGTTTCGGCCGCCAGGTTCTGCAGCCGCTCATCCCCCCCGAGCCCGGTTTCCGCATCGGCATCATCGTTGCGGTAGTAGTACTGGCTCAAGGCCGCTTCGATGGCCGATCTCTTGGACAACACCTTCGTACACAGGCCCCCGATCGTATTGACCACCGAATCGATGGCCATGGTGTCGGTGGGATCCGCCACGGCGACGCCGACTCCCTCTGGTCCTTTCTGAAACAAGAGGATACTGTGCTTTCGAAGGAACTCGATCGGCAATGGATGGAGCATCTCGTTGCCGACGGACAGTGCCGTGACCTCCTCGATGTAATCCAATCCCCACTGGGCAGCCAGCGCCCTTCCGATATCGCTCTCGCTGACATGTCCGTTCTCGATGAGGATCTGTCCAATCTTCTTCTGCGGCGCCTGTTGTTCCTGGAACGAGAGGGCTCCGGCAAGGTCCGCATCCGAGAGCGAGGTCTGTCGAACGAGTATCTGGCCAATCAGGGGCAGCATAGGAGTCGTTCTCGCCGGGAGACGGAGCCGACGATGGGTCCGGTCTCCACTGACGGTCTAAGGTTCCACATTCAGGACCTCATCGCCCTTCTGCTCTCGCGTTTTGCGTTCGGTCATGCCGGCCAGGCTGTCGCGGTCCATCAGCACGTGCGGCGTAATAAACAGAAGGAGGTTCGTCTTCTGAATGGTTTCTCTCGTCGATCGGAAGAGGGCCCCGATCAGGGGCAGATCGCCCAGCAAGGGCACCTTCGTCTTTACGATTCCCTTGTCGTCTCTCATCAGCCCCCCCATCACCACAGTGGTGCCGCCGGGAATCGAGACGATGGTCTTGGCCTTGCGCTGCGCGGTCGTCGGCGTTTCGCCGCTCAACCCGGTAGTCCCTTCGATCAATTTGCTGAAACTCGCCTCGATCTCCATACGCACGAATCCCCCGGCACTGACGTGCGGGCGGACCTTCAGATCCACTCCCACGTCTTTGAATTCGTATGTCTTGATGGCGGTCGGCGTCGAAACATCGGTTTCCGTGACTCGCGACTGGCTCACATAAGGCACATTCTCGCCTACGGTGATCGTGGCTTCCTGGTGATTGGAGGTCAGCACATGAGGCGTCGAGAGGATGTTGACGGCGGAGTTCGTCTCCAACGCCTTCATAATGACCCCGATTTGCGTCTCGCCATTGACCTCCTTCCACAAGCCGATGCCCAGTCCTTCCAAGTCTCCGGAGGCGGCCTCGACGCGAGGGCCGAGGTTCGTGTACCCAAAACCCCGGGCGTTTTCCGAAACGGCCGAATCCAGCGTTGTCCAGTCGAAGCCCAATTCCTTCAGCACGTCATTGCTGGCCTCGACGATCTGGAACTCGACGAGAATTTGTTCCCGCACGATGTCCAATTCCTTCACCATCTCCTCGACGAGTTCATAATCCTGGGGCGAGGACACCACGATCAGGGAGTTCGTACTCTCATCGGAAGTAATTTGAAAAGGTTCCAACCCTTCGGAGCCGGCGCCGGTCGTAATCCTCCCCAAGGCGGCCGAGACCGCCTTCTCGATCTCCTTGGCTTCCGCATGTTCCAGGAAGATCACGTGGATGTTGCTCGCCTCCTGGGGACGCTCCACATCCAGCCGCGCAATGATGTCCTTGGCCACCTTCACGTCGGCCGGATCGGCCATGATCACGATGGAGTTCGTCCGTTCATCCGCCAGCAGCTTCACCCCGGCGGAGGCATCCTGTGCGGGGACCGGCGAACGACGAGCCCGGCCAGCAGACGGTTTCCGCTGCAAGATCTGCGTGACTTGCTCGCAGGTCTTGCTCGCGGAGGCGTACTTCAAATGCGCGACCTCCAAGCCGTCCTGCGGCCCTTCGATATCCAGCCCCTGAACGATCGCCGCCACTCGATGGATGGACGAGCACGTGTCCGTAATGATCAGGGTGCTCGTTTCGGGAAAGGGGGTGACCTGGCCGCCGGCGGACAACATGGACGATACGACGGTGCTCACTTGAGCGACGTCCGCGTGCCGCAAAGGAATGATCTGCGTGACCAGACTGTCATCGATGGGAATCGTAGCCGGGTCGCAGCCGATCCGAATCGGCAGATTGCTCCGGGCCCCCTCCGCGCGGGGCACGATCTTGACCAGGCTGCCCACGGGGATGGCTGCATACCCCTTCGTCTGAAGAACCGACTCGAATACGCCATAGACCTCGCGCAGGGGAATCTTGCTCGGCGAGATCAGAGTGACATTGCCCTGGATCTTGTCATCGATGAGGAAATTGATCCCCGTGAGCTGGCCCACGGTCTTGATGAAGATTCGGATATCGACCTGGTTCAGGTCCAGCGAGATCAATCTGTCCGCGGAACCCGGTTCCTTGAGAAAGGGCATTGCCACGCGCGCCGGTTCCGCCAGGGCCGGACCCGACGGCAGAACCGCCCATCCACCCAGGACACTGCACCCAAGTGCGACGGCAACCTGAAAGGACAAGACTCTGATCAGAGCGTTCATCGCAACGGCTTTCAACGTACCCCAGCACATTCTTCCACGAACACTCTACCAGGAGCCGGGGCGAAACGCCAGAGACCGCTTCTCTTGCCCTCTTTTCAACTCAAGTTGAGCCGCTCCAAGCCTCCGGGCCTTCTGCAGAACCTGAGCCGCTTTTCTCTGGTTCGGCACCGGGTGGCCATTGATGGACTGGATCACGTCGCCATCCTGCAGGCCGGAGAGTTGGGCCATGACCGAATCCCCCAGACCCGATACGCACAAGCCATCCGATGCGCCGTCCGTGGTATGGGGCTTGAGCTTCATCTTGCCCAGGAGCTTCGCCGCCTGGTCTGCACTGGAACTGGACGCCCGGGTATTGATCTGCCGTTCCGTGTTCGACACAACTCTCAGCATCTCCCCGTTCTGGCCGCCGAGCTGTGCGGGAGCCGGCGGCTCGACCGCCACCGCCATGCCGGCCTTCGATTCCAACGGCCCGAGAACCAGCGTCAGAACCTGACGCACGCCCAGAGTCGAAACGAACACATTGTTCTGCTCGATGCGATCGATGCGCGAGTCGCCGATCCTGTCGCCAACACGATACAGGTCCTGGGCCTTGGTTGACGCATTTTCCAGGAGCGCGAAGGACGGCCCTTTCTCATCCACGATGGTCCCGACCAGCCGGAATGGCAGTCCCTGCCCCTGTTCGGACCTGGATCGCGCCGACGGGTCGGACTGCATCGCCGCGAGCTTCTCGGCCATGGAGTTCCCACCCGCTCCGAACACATCTCGCTCAAGAATCAGCTTCGGGTCCACGTCCCCCGCCGACACACCCTCGCGCATCGCACGAGAGGCATTCACTTCCCCGCCCGCGGAAACCGCCGTGGTCTCGTGCGGCGTCTTCTCCGGGGCCAGCAGGCGCATTGCGGCAAATGCTGCCACCCCCAGCAAAACGAGGTTCACGCCCCACAGGAGTCTGTTGAAACAACCCACATGCCGCATATCGATCGCTCCTGTTCCCACGGTGCTCAAGAACACTGTCTAAACCACATCCCTCGCCACTATCGCATAACCCATGTTGGCCGCAATATGCAGCAAAACAGGTGCGACAATCGTCTGCATTCTAACGTAAACCCAGGCAAAGAGCAACCCCGGAAAAAAGGTCAGGAGGGATATCGGGCTGCCAAAACTCAGCGCATGGAAGATCGCGAATAGACCTGCGGACAAAACCATGCCGCCGTATTCCGCTGAGGATCGCCCTGCCGTCCCATCCCATCCCAACAGGCGGGCACTGCCACCCAGGAAATAGCCACGGAAGAAGAGTTCCTCGGGCAAAGCAACGTATGCAATCTGAAAGAGCACCCACACGACCCAACGATTCGCCTGAACAGCGGCCGTCAAGGGGGGCTCATCCAACAAATGATCGAGCATCCCTCTCGCGATGACTCCGGCCACAAACACGGACGCGGCCCCTGCGCCCAGCAAGACAAGATCCTGCCGCACCCGTCCAAGTTGAATTCCGAGTTCGTGGAACCCCCTGCCTCGGGCCAGGGTGGGCAGCAATGCGCCCAGCGTGAGCACCCACGGAATCACGATCCCCGCCTGTTGTTCGCTCAGATGACGAACCAGGCATACCAACCCAAGAACCGCGGTCGAGACAACTACCACCTCCAGCAAAAGCCAGATGTGCGGTTCACGCCTCACACGAGATGTTTCAAGGTCGTGAACCACACATCTGCGCTCATATGCTATGGACTACTCGGACTCGAACGTCGCACACGCAGGCTATCGATGTCGAGCGTTCCTTGATCGACGCCGCAGACTATCGACCAAGGTGATCATGCCCAGGACAAAGACATAGGCTGCGAACGGCAAGCCGAACTCCGTCGGATTGGTGTTGCTCCAGGGAGCCAGTGCACATCCGCCGCCGCCACCACCATCATAATAGGGGGTCGTGCCTGCCACATAAATGCTGAAGTGATCCACCTCGAATTCGATGTATCTGCCGTTGGCATCCTCGTCCCCGCGGCCAGTGCCGAGAAGCACCCATGCGAGGGTGGCCAGATCGTACCGATACACGTTGTAGGTAGCCGCAATCGGGGCATCGCTCTCGAGCGGGATCCTGATAGTCACCGGTTCGGAGAACTCCGTACCGCTCGGCCCGAAATCATAACACAGGCCAAACCCAGTGGCCGGCAACTCCGGCGGATTGGGTATCTCGCGGACGGAGATGTCATCAGGTTCGATGCCTTCCGGCAGAGCATCGGCTGGAATAGTCACAACCACCAGCCGGTTCGGATCGTCCGTCGTGGAGATCGTGGTTTCGTTGGGCCCGACAACGATATCCACAGGCCGAGGAGACTCGATTGCGGACCCGCCGGCATAGAAGATGTCGTAGTTGCCGTTCCGGTTGTCGGCCCAGACGACATAAGGATTTCCGTCGAGATCGACGCCAATCGCCGGCTTCATCTGTCTGGCGGTCCCGGCATCGTCGTTGACGAGGACATTGGTTCCGAAGGAACTGCTGCCTTCCGCAAAGTAGATATCTCCTACGTCGCCACTCGCGATGTCGCGGCCATCCTGCCAAGCGGCAAAGAGCACGTCTTCGTCGTAGATATTTGCGGCGACCAGTGTGGGCACACCCCGATCACCCGGTTTGTTGGGGTCGTCGATGATGCTTTCCCCTGTCACAGGCGGAGCCTGGTCTGTACTCGCATACAAGATGTCGTTCCCATCGCTGACCCACAACCCATACACATCGGCAGAAGCCATCCCCGTGGGGCTCGACTCATCGCCGACGCCACTGACGAGAGGGAACTCGTTCCAGGAATCCTCGTTGCTTGTGGCGTAGATGTCGGTGCCATTCGGATCGGCATTTCGGGAGTCCGTCCAAATGACAGCGACGCCGCCGGACTCCTCGTCCACGCTCACGGCCGGCTCCGTCTGACTTGCCGAATTTGTCGTGATCTGCCGCTCTTCCCAGGTCGCTCCGTCATCGGCCGAACTCGCCAGGTAAATATCCGAATTGCCGTTCCGCGTGTCCTCCCAGGCGACGTAGATCACATTGGGCTGACGCTCCGTGTCCACGGCAATGGAGGGCGCCGTCTGATCGGCTGGATCGTTTGGATCTTCCTGAGCAATGGCGACAGGCGTAGACCAGGTATTGCCGTCATAGGAGGAGATCAGGATGTCCCAGCCCGTATTCGGGTCCTGATACTCCCAGACCACGTACACGATGTCATTCGCGTCGACAGCAATGGCCGGACGGCGTTCATTGTTGGCGGTAGCCGCTACCGATTCACTAGCCTCAAAGGCATTCGCGTCCGGTTCCAACGATGCGATGTAGATGTCCGTACCATGAGCCGCACTTGTTTGATCCCAGACCACCCAGACGTTCCCTGCCGAATCCATCGCGGTGGCCGGATTGTCCTGCACCAGCGTGCCCGTATCACTGTTCACCCTGGCGTTTGCGCCGAACACGCGAGCCACGGTCTCAAAGGAATAGTCCTCATCCGTAGCGTTATCAGCCATATCCGTTGCGTGAACAACAACGGTCAATTCCTTGTCGAAACCGTATGGAACGCTGGGCAGGAAGGTGAATACATAGGCGGTAGATTCTCCCGTGCGCCGGCAGATGCCTCTTATCGGCTGGTCAAGACCGGTCGAGTCGTATTCGTTCGCGTCGACCGCGGCGGCGCCATCGTAAATGACGCTCTCTCCAATCTGGATCGTAACGGTGCCGTCCGTACAGTTGACGCCGCTGTCATCCGCAATCCGCAACTGGACCATCGAATCGATCATGACCACTTCGTTCGGGTCCGGGACGACAGGCGTGATCGTCGGGCCTTCCTTGTCGCGCACGGTCGTGGTCTCGGCCGGCGCCTGGACCACCTCGGTTTCCGCACAATCTATGGTCAGGTTGCTATTTGTGACCAAGCCGCCGCCGGGCATGTTGGCGCCGACCCTCGCGTTGAAGCTCACCTCGCCATGCCCGCCCGCATCCAACCCATCGATCTCCCATGTGATCGTTCTGGTTGCCTCGACGTAAGTGCCGCCATCTGTGCAACTTACGTACTCCATCGCACCAGGGAGCGTTTCGACAATCACCGTGTTCGTCGCATTCCCCAACCCCGAGTTCTCATATTGGATCGTGTAGGTCACCTCGTCGTTGGGGTCCACGGGGTCTGCACTGTCGGCCTTCTCGATGGCCAAAGCCGGGTCCGCAGTCACCTGAAAGCTGCTGCTGGTCGCCGAGGTCAACAGGCCGGAGCTGGCAGTCAGTTGGAAGCTGCCGGGAAACGTACCGGGCGTCCCTACGGTCAAGTTGGAGAAGGTCGCCACGCCACCCACTGCATTGACGGTCGTGTCGCCGCCAAGCACGCCCGCCCCTACTAATTCGACGGTCACTGGGTCCGTCGACGCCGTCACACGATTACCCAGGCTGTCGCGAATCTCCACCTGCGGATGCGGCGTGAGAACGGCCTGCGCGGCCGTCGCACCGGGCGAGGTGATGAAAGCAAGAGCCGCGGCTGGAGCAGGTGTGACGTTAAAAGAATTGCTCGTAGCCAAAGTCAAAGCCCCTGAAGTAGCTACAAGGGTATACCCGTTACCCGCTTTGTTGATGCTCAGGCCGGGGAAGGTGGCCACGCCGGCGACCGCTGCTCGAGTCTTGGTGCCGGAGAGCGTGCCACTGCCTGGGTTCGTCCCTATCGCAATCGTGATATTCCCCGTGAACGAGGTGACCGTGGTGCCTCCTGCGTCCTGCACGGTGACCTCCGGTACGGCGTTTATCTCCTCGCCGGCCTGATAGGGCCCCACAGGCTGTCCCGTGAAAGCGAGCTTCGCGGCAGGCGCGTGGTAGACCTCGAATACAAGGGACGTATTGGTCTGGAGGTTCGCCGTGCTCACGACGATGTCGATATACGCCGGCGTGAAGGTTACTCCCGTCTTGGACGGGGTTACCCGGTAGTTCCCCGTCGAGACGCCGATCTGCCACCAGCCTTCCACGCCGCCGCTTGTCGCAATCGTGTGAGCGTCGACCGGGTCGTCCTCTTCCGGAGTCAACGTCAGCGTCACACCAGACAGACCAGTTGTATGGGACGAATCCGTATAAATGTAGCCGCCCACGTTGGTGGAGAGGAACTGGATGCTTTGATTGTCGCTGAGGTTCGCCTCGTTCACCGTGATATCGACAAAGGTCTGGAGGTCAGGATGCCCGTCGACCAGGTGCCAGATCTTCTTTCCGGCCTTGGGTGTCGGAGTCACGGTATAGGTTCCCTCCGGCACATTGACATCCCACAATCCCTGCCCGCTGCTCGTCGTAGCGGTATACGTTCCGGTCGTCGCGCCCGTCCCGCTGATGGTCACCGTCACACTGCCTTCGCCGCTCCCCAGGACATCGTTCACATCCAGATCCTTGAAGATGGCGCCGCCAATCTTGCGATCCACCGCATGAGCGGGAGCCACTGCCAGGACCACACTCGTGAACAAGACCGCCAGAAAAGCACGCGGCCTCGAACTTCGAACACTCAGCACTTGCCCGAACATGTGTACCTCCCTTTCTTCGTGGATCAGAGGCGACCAACACCCCACACAGATAGCCGAGAAGGCATGATAATGGCAGACCGGTTCCCCACATTGACTAAGAAGCCGCTGGCGCTCCCAAACATCCTCTTTTGGCCTGCGATCATTACTATGTTCCCTCGCCGCAATATCTCCAGGCTCCGAGGACCCTGCAAAGGAAACCGGCCTCATGAGAGACGAGCCATCAACCCGACCCGTTCCACGCAGAGCCACACATCCCGCGAGAACTTCGCATTCTACCCTGAGTATAGAGTCATACCCTATCTGCGATTGCCCCACACGTCTATACGTACAAATACGTATTTTTTCCTTTTCCTGACCATCTTTTTCACAGCGATGCGAGAGCCCCCGGACACCCGATCTGCCTATTCCGGGCAGTCATCAAAGTAGACGCACTCGACAAAACATGGCACATCGCCGACGATGCTCAGAATCCCGTCGTGGTTGCAGTCGCCAACGGCGATGGTATCCATGTCATCCGGACAGGTGTTGAAGTAGACGCACTGCACAAACGGCGGCACATCGCCCACGATGCTGATGATCCCGTCCCCGTTCCAGTCGTGCAGGGAGGAGTTTGCGACCTGTGCACAGTCGGCATCCAACCCGATGGTCGGGAACGTGTCGAACATCCCGTACATCCGCCCAACGCCCCCCGGCAGAGTATGGCTGACAGCCAGATGCCAACCACTCGGATCGCTATTGATTCGGTAGTAGAACGAAGCCGCCTGCCCGCTGTTGCTGACAGCGACCTTCAGATCCAGCACCGCCGTGTCCGGATCGAGGCCTTCGATGAGCAATCCGCCCCCCTCCCCATAGGCCCACTCCCACTCATACGCGTTGGGGTCTTCGTCGAGATCGTTCTCGACGGAGGCGCTCATGACGAGCGCATGGCTATAGTGAGTCCCCTGGTAATCACCCGAGAACCACCCCACTTCGAAGTCGGCATCCAGATCGTCGTTCTCGCTGCTGCCTGTGCCGACACCTACACCGTAATACCCTTGATCCTGTACGTTGTTGAAATCGCTGATTCGTGCCGAGAATTCCCACTCATCCGGGACCAGGGAGCCGGCGTTGATGGCCCCAATCGACGCAAAACCAGACGTCTCCAGGAAGTCGGTGCTGAATTCATCGTACGAGGCGTAGGGACTGGCGTTCTGCATCGTCCGTCCGAACACATTCAGATCGCCGGGCAGACCGAAAGCGGCGGCGTTCACCGAGCCTTCGATAAATTGGCCGGAGACAACGACCGTGCCTCCTTCCTCGATCGGATACCAATCCCATCCGTCGTCCGAATTCCAGCCCTGGCTCACGACGTCCCAGGACGAGCCGGCGTACTGGAAGTCAATCTGGAAATCCCCCGGTTCATCTACGTCCCCATCCAGGTCCCGGTCCAGAAACAGGCGGTACCAGGCATCCTGGCGGATCGAGTCGGCTGTCTTGATGAGTATGTTCAGCTTCGAACCGTTGGCACCATACGCCAACTTCACATACTCGACATCCAGACCCGAGTTGCTCCAGGAAGTCCAGTACCCGGCGGGACGATCCGTAAGGTACGCAGCAACGCCGGTCCACTCCGCTGCACTGCCGTCCACGGCAATGCTGGCGGCGGGAATGCTCGGAGGCACCTCCAGCGGCTGGGGCACCGAGATCGTATACACACCGCCTTCGAGGGAGACCTCCTGCTGCAGGAAACCCATCTCAAGAAGATAACTCGTGCCGGATTCGTCGGCGGGTCGCGAGAGCACTGCGCTGGAGGGGATCGTCACCACACCCAACAGACCCATCGACCCTTCGGAAAAATCATACAGGATATGCCGGCCGACGTTATCCTGGCACTCAATCCACTCCACTCTCACGCCAAAGTCCTGCGCCCAGCACAACCGCGAACAGACAATCAGGACGACACCTGCGAAAAACCGCGAATGTAGCACCGACCGTCCGGATCGTCGCTCGGATGCCCACGTGTTGTTCCCAACATTATTCTCCATGCGACAATTCCTCAACACTCACTGAGAAACCATGATTCGGAGTCCACTCTTACGGGCGATTCTACTCAGAGCAGTTGTTGAAGTAGACGCAATCGACGAAACACGGCACGTCGCCGACGATGCTCAGAATCCCGTCGCCGCTGCAATCGCCGACCGCGATGGTGTCCATGTCACCCGGGCAGGTGTTGAAGTAGACGCACTGCACGAACGGCGGCACGTCCCCCACGATGCTGATGATCCCGTCGTCACTCCAATCGTGGAGCACGGTACCCCCCTCTGTCGTCGAGAATGACCAGAGCGGGCCTTGGACTTCGCCAAACACATTTCGGGCGACCACGCGCCAATAGTAGGTGGCGCCGGCGCTCAGGGTCCCGGGGTCATACCAGGGAGCCGGACTGTACTCGCTCACCCGTTGCAGGCTATTCGGGTCGGTCCCGAGGTAGACGTCGAAGCTGGGGACGTTGTAGCTCAGGGTCGTGGTCCGTGTGCATACCTCCCACCAGGAGCCGTCGTCCGGATAGACTTGCGAACGATAGCAGTCTCCCTGGGGATCTTCAACGAAATCGTCGCGTCCCTGAATCAGCAGGCCTTCCACTTCCATCGAGTCCAGATTGAACACAGGCGATCCGGAGCTGCCCTGGTAGGTGTCCGAATTGGCCTCGAAGGATATGTTGACGATGTTGTAGCGAACGATCGATCCGGCGTCGTACTTGCGAGGAACGCCGGAGGGATGACCGACAACCAACAGGCCCTGCCCGTCGCCCACCTGCCCGGCCACCCTCAGCTTCTGTGGCACATGGCCCACAACGGACCGGTCCAGGCGGAGCAATGACCAATCCGGGTACTCCTGATAGGCGACGATTTGGACGCAACGGTATACCTGGTCCGAATTCAGCCTCATCACGGGCGTTTCCGCATCCTCCATGACAAACCCAAAAACAACGGCGACATCGGAAATCGGCACAGAGGCACAGTGTCCGGCCGTGGCCACAAGATCGGGCGCGACCAGGACGCCGCTGCACTCCCCCGGCGACGGCTGATCCCGGAACGGTTCATCCGGGCATAGCGTATTGCCCGTCTCGTCCTTGTACCACCAAGCGAGTGTTTCGGAGGGCAAGGTGTATGTGCCGTCTCCATTGTCCGTCAGGTTCTCCCAGGGCATGAGCAGCACCGTCGCGTCGCCGGCTGCAAGGAACGCCGGGTCCGTTACCTGGTACTCCTCCGTCCGATCGTCGCGACCGTAGATGGCCTTGGCACGCGTCGCCTCGACAGGACGTCGCAGTGCTTTCGCGCCCAGGCCGGCAAACAGACCCGCTGAATCATTCCACGAGAGCACGGTCCCGGTCCGATGAACCTCGGTTCCGTCCGCGGGGCTCGGCATGTCCGGCTCCTGCGGCAGGACGACCGGGTTCTGGGCCGCCGTCACCGTGTAGGCTCCCCAACCCGAGCGGTAACCCGCCACGCGGATGTAGTAGTCCTCGCCTTCCATCATGCGCAACGTGATCTCCGAATTCGTCTGCTCCCCTACGTCCTCACTGCAAACCAGCTCCTGGCTCCCGCATTCTTCGAACACGGCCAACGTCGTGTCGAAATCGCTGCTGTCGAGGCTCATGGTCACCAGTCCCGTGCGCGTCGCGGTGAACACGTGCCAGACGTCGAACACGTCGTATATGCTGCACCTTGTTTCGTATTCCCCTGTGGCGCCGACGGTGGTGCCCTGGTAAGGAACGCCATCCTGAAGCACGACGGCGTTCAGACACTGATCGTTCGCCGGCGCCGAAACGGTTTGGTAGTACACCTTGATCCACCAGGAATCGATATAACCGGTGTCGCCCGGCGCATTGTCCATCGCCCACAAGCTCCACCTCTGGTTCGCCGCGAGCCCCGAGAAGGCGGTAATGCCGGTTACCGTTTCGTTGATGTTCACGCCATCTTCACCCTCTCTATCCCAGAGACGGTATTCCACGGAGAGACTGTCATCGCACAGGTCCACCGACAGATCGCCGATCCACGAGTGAATGATTTCATAATGTACATCGAGGCACGTCACCACGGCGCTCGGAGGCGCGTTATCGATCTCGATCTCACTGTAGGTCCAGTCATCCAGCGGGATGGAATAGTCCGTGTTGTTGCTGTCGGTGACGGAGCTACCCGAACAGGTTGCCGCGGTCGCAGCCTGGCCGAGGGTGGATCGCGACTTGCCGCCGGCGCCCTGGGCCAGCATGAATTCTCTCAGAACAATCACTCTCGCGCCTTGTTCGAGCAGGTCTGCGACAACGGTCGCCGGCCACTGCGCCTTGAGCCGCCCACTCTCCTGCTGCACGTCCAGTCGACTCCCGGGAGCGCGAGGCAGGGATCGCAGACAAGCGAGCGTGTACGTCTGATCCAGCGCAATTTCGACCTCCACAAAGTGGGTATACTCGAATCGCGCGCCTCCCGCTTTGCCACCACAGTGGCATAGCCTCTTGCAGACGCAGCTCGAACGCCCCTCGCGGGTGGACTTGTCCTTGAGCGGAACCGCCTTGTGCACCAACGGAGCCGACGTGGCGTCCTTGATCTTCCCGCTCCAATCCTGGTTCAATTCCGCCGCATCGCCAGGGGTGCAGGCCAATGCGACTCCGCAGAGAAGCACGACACACCGCCACCTCAGAGAGCGCCTCATCGGCCGCATCTCCATGAAGCACCGTTCCGTCGCCACGTTTCTTGCTCCCTCCACATTATGGGCAGTCGCTAAAATAGACGCATTCCACAAAGCACGGCACGTCGCCGACGATGCTCAGAATCCCGTCGCCATTGCAGTCGCCCACAGCAATGGTATCCATATCATCCGGACAGTCGTTGAAGTAGACGCACTGCACGAACGGCGGCACGTCGCCCACGATGCTGACGATTCCATCGCCATTCCAATCGTGGAGCGAGCTTGGAGCACCATCTGTGACGACTGTCACCCCGGTCCAGTTGTCCGGATTCCTGATCCACACGAATCCCGTGAATCGACCGAATACGCCCAGGTCCCCCACGGCTACACGATTGCCGTCCGGAGCGCCGAGGACAGGCCCTGCGGAGATGACCTCGACATCGTCGAGACTGTCCCCGAACGCAGAGACATTGAAGATCTCCACGTGCTCGTCGTCATTCGGGTCGAGATAGCTGCTGCCTGGCCCGTATACGCTGTCGATCAGGAGCAGACTTCTGACCGCCACGATGTACATCGGGTAGCTATTGCCGTCCGAGAACGTCTTGCTTCCACCCGAGGAGGTCCCCAACTTGGTCGCCAGACCGGGCTGCCGGTCCATGCGGTGAAGGAAGTCAAGCGCGGCGTCCTCGGAAAGCGAGACGCCGTCCAGGACATTGGAGTCCGACACGCCATAGACTTCGTAGCCCGTGCCCAGCCAATCCTGCTGGGTCAACCCCGGCGTGATGCCGCCGAGAGTGGGGTCGTCATCCAGGCCGTGTCCCATCGTTCCTACCACGGGCGTGTTGGCGTCGAACTGGGGCAGGATGTCCCGAAGACTGACGGTGCCCGCGAAGAGCGGATTCGGATTGAACTGCACAGTATTCACAGCGTTGACCGTCCGCTGCGCCTGCAAACCACTCATCGCACCCGACGGCCAACCCAAGTACAAAAACTCCATATCCACAATCTGGCTGCGATCAGCCGAAATACTCCCCCAGAACCAGCCCCACCAGTAGGCGTAATCGTCCGTTACCCCTGTGACATCTCCCTGTATCACGCCGCCGTCAATTTCAAACCAATCAATGGCCCACCACTCAGGCAACCCATTTGAGTCCGACAGATGGATGTAGCCGAATTCCTCCGAGTCCAGAAACCCGGACATCAGGCCCATCTGGCCAACCGCGTCGCCATCTAGACTGAGCGAGTAGGTCCGCCTCGATTCGACAGTGTACGTTTGTGCCGCGCCGCTCTGCAGTGAAGTGAGGAACTTGTTCAACTCGGTCCTGAGTGTCTGGTAGTCGGGTTCCTCGGTCTCGACGTAGAGCAGATCGTTTTCCTGTTCGTCTGTCTCCGCCTCCATGAAGTTCAGGGCCGCATTCACCGCCGTAAGAGCTGCGATGAGATTCGTCTTGGCCTGCGCCAGGTTGGCCGCTCCCGTCCCCGACAGAATCTCGAGCAGGTTGGGATAAGCGTCGAGAACCTCAGCGATCGTCGTGCTCGGCGTCAAGTCCTCGCACTGCCAGCCCGCAAACAAGGGATCATTCGGGTCAATCGCAAGATTGTACCCCGGGCTCGCCACGGAATGGATCAGGGTCTTGGCTCCCAGCAAGCCGGCCTTCAGCACGAGCACGTCTCCGTAGTCAATTTCGGTATCGTTCACGTCGCCGGTTTCGGCCGCAGTCAGGATCATGGCGAAGACCGGCGAATTGGTGACCTGGTTCAACTCACTGAGAATGCTGTCGAGCTCGGGGAGGATCGCCGTATTGATCGCGACGGCCGCCGCTGCCACGTCCCCATCGGGCGGGAACCGCACACAGTTCGGGTCGTTAGGATCGATCGGCCAATGGATCTCGACCCGGTCCGGATCGCAGGGATCGTCCGGGGACAGGGCATCCCCCGTCACGGAGATCCCAAAGGGCTCCGCGACATCCAGAAGGCTCGTATTCACGGACACATCGTTCCGGTCGAACACGAGCATGCCCGCCCGCGCGATCACGTGCAGAAGGATCATCTCTCTCTCGTCCCCGCTCACATTCGGATCGCCGATCCCGTCCTCCAGAATCTGGTAGGCCTCCGTCAGACCGGAGAGCGTTCCCAGGAAGAGCTGCTCGCGGGCAGGAATCGTGTAGGCATTCGGATCTACCGCCTGAGCGCGCGAGGACAGACCGACGCATGCCACAGTGACCATCGTTAGAATGCACGATCTCCGATCCATTGGTGTTCCCCTTTCCTGCCATAAACCTCATGTGCGATAGAGGCCCCGAGACGATGATCGCAACAAAGGCCCCGTCCCGGGACCGGAGTGCCGTCACGATCCAGGACATATCTGCCGGGGACGGAGAAGCGATTCTTCTGCACATCCCACACAACACAACTGCTCATCAGTCTGCCGCCGTCCTCCGCACAGATCGTAACACCGCCGCGGAGAACGACCTCCATGTCGGATGTCGAAACGACGGCATTGCGACACTGGACGCCCAACTGCAGGCGATTGTCGCGAAAGAGGCAGTAGTCCAAATCCCTGATGATCACCTTCGTGGCCAGGTTGGCCTCGCGCAGAGGCCCCTCGACCTTTACCTGGGCGAGTTTCCCCTCGAACTGGCCTTGAAGACCACGAACAACCTGGATGAACTCGGACATGCCTTCCTGGTCCCCTGCCAGGACAGGATCGTCCATCGTGTCCGTCGCACTCTTGGGCGCACCCCCGGTCGCCAAGCGGTCCATGTCGGCAGGTGGGACTCCCCGCTCCGCGTACCAGGCAATCCCTTCGTAAGTCCAGATGTCCGAGAAGCGGCTGATGAGCCGATCCCGCTCCTGGTCGCTTGCGGTGTAGAAATGGCGAGCCAGCGGACCCGACCAGAAACGATAGACGGGGCTCGTCCCCTCCGGCTGCTTTCCCGGCGGATAGGCATAAAAGGCCACCCCGTCACACGTCCAAACGGCGGAGAAGTTGCCGATGATGCTCTTGCACTCGGTCTCATCAAGCGTGTAGAAATACCGCGATAATACCGGCGACCAGAAACGATAGACAGGCTTGGCCTGGGCGGCGATCGGCAACGTTCCAGCGGTGGCGCCTGTCCCAACCTCGCCGGCGGCAGCAGCGCCCTTGCCCACAACCGCACGCGTGTCGGCCCGCACCGCCGGATCGGCCATGCCGGCAGGCAGAGTCCACACGTCTTCACCATTCTCGGCGCGCGAATAGCGGTAGCACTTCATCGCGAGACGTTCCACCGTGATGGTCTTGTGCAGCGGAGTCTTGAAGATGCCGAGTTGGCCATTCTCGGCGCGCATGTTCCGCCAGCCTACAGAGAAAATCGGCCGGTAACCGTTCCGAGCGTCCCATCGGCGGATATGACAGGCTCCCGTCCCCTCCCGTGCGTCCGTCGTGGGGGTCAGTTCGTAAGTCGTGGAGGCTTCAGGGGTAATGGCGTTGTCATCATTCCGGCACAGGGCGATGCATAGAACGGCCTCGCAGGACCAGCAGAACAGGAGAAGCACGAGTCTTCGTTCTCTCCGGCCACCAACAGAGAGATGGGCGTACCTCCACCGTCTGTTCACCATGTTCCGCCCTCGCTGGTTAAATCACGTCACCTTGCGGCGACTTAACACTTGACACACAGCGGGTATCCTACGAGCAGTCCGCCCCCCAAACAATTGTGATAAGTACGTATTTTTCGCATTTTTCTGATCAGAACGGGAACGCCCGGACCTGCTCATGCATCGCCGTGGGCAAGGGTCTGAATTCATGGCAGGCCGACAAAACCATCTATTCCGGGCAGTTGCGGAAGTACACGCATTCCACAAAGCACGGCACGTCGCCGACGATGCTCAGGATGCCGTCGTGGTTGCAGTCGCCGAGAACGATGGTGTCCATGTCGTCCGGGCAATCGTTGAAGTAGACGCACCGCACAAACGGCGGCACGTCGCCCACGATGCTGACGATCCCGTCGCCATTCCAGTCATGCAGGCGAACACCGACCTCTTCAGCCAGGAACTCAATGCTCCTGTCGTCCAACTGGTCTGCCTCATTGACCTCGATGACAATCGAACTCTGTCCATCGGGCACGCCTGAGGCAATGTGTTCGAATTCCCACCCCGCCTTGCCCGGAACCACGGTATAGGTCCCCTCATTCACATCGGAGATTCGCCAAACACCTGCCGCACCGGACGTGATAGCTTCATAGACGCCATGGTCTCCGGTCACGGCCACCGTGACCCCCGCAAGGCCGCTGGTCAGTGGGTTCGCCGGATCGGTGCAGACCGTGCCACCCATGTCGAGAGTCTGTCCAGACAACTCCCACACCTCCCCGGCGGACAGTGCCCGGCTGTAGATGCGCACGTCGTCGATGTCGCCTTCCCAATGCTGCCCTAAACGCGCCGGCGTCGCTATGCCAATGTAGAGATCGTCGGAAGAGTAGTCAAGATCGCCAGTCGCAGGGCATTGGGCGACAAGCTGGCCATCTTGATAAACCTTGAGACTGGCCCCATTGTATACCAGCGCCTCGTGCGTCCAGACGTAGGGTTCCATCGCGGTGGATGACGCAGCAGGCACTACGCTACCTCCGGCGATGATCGCTCCGACCATGTTGAAATCGGGGGCGTTGTTCGGCTGGAGGATGTACGAATTACAGAGTGGACTGTCGACATTATATCGTTTGCTGAGGATCGGCAGTTCCCTGGCATTGGGATCAGTCAACCTCGCCCATAGCGCCACTGTGATTGCGTCCGCGGGTTCAATCGCCGCCGAACGCGGCACCCGGACGTACTGCCTATCCGTGAAATGTCTTGCACTGTTGGGCTCTCCGAAGCGGTCCTCTGTGTCGGTCGAGCCGTAGTTGACGCCGTCATTGCTGTACCCGGTGACTTCCTGCACATCCCCATCGAAAGGAAAGTGCGCAACCAGCCCGTCGCCGGAGGGAATCAGCTCGAACTCCACCGTCACCGTCTTGTCGGAGATCATCGTCACCACGTTGCTGTTGGCCGTTGAACCGTCGTCGTCGCTCCCGGTCCAGGACTTCACGCGATAGCCCGTATTCGGCATTGCGGCAACGAGAGCGACTTCTCCTTGTCTGTAGGGGCCTCCGCCGGAGATCGTACCACCGCCGCCAGCGCAGGGCAAACGCATCTAAACTCGGAGGACTCGGAGGAGGTATTTTTCGTCCCAGCCGGCGAGGAGTCGTTTGGCCTTGATCCCGACCTTCGCGGTCGTTTCCTGTTTCAACAGCGTCAAGGCCAGC
>JBDKRX010000024.1:0-29492 GCA_039683175.1 Phycisphaerales bacterium | reverse complement strand
ACACCCGATCTCAGTACCATTCGTGTTGCCCGGGTCGTCCGCTGCGGACAAACGGAGATCGTCTTTGGCCACTCCCGCACGACGTCTTCATGGGATTCTCACGCAGAGACGCAGGGACGCAGAGGGTATAAGAGGTCTTCTCCAGAGCCTTCTTCCCTCATTCTCCGCGTCTCTGCGTCTCCGCGTGATATCTCTTGCAGTTGAATCGGTTCTCAGCCCTGCGTGGCCTCCTCCACGATCCGGATCTCCTCCTCCGTCAGGCCGTACAATTCGTACACCAGCCGGTCGATCTCCGCGTCCGTCGCCGCGATCTGACGCTCAAGCGACTCACTCTCGTTTGGCGTGCGCGCTGCGCCAAGACCTGTATGAAATTGTAGCATTGCTCTGACTAACTCTATCATGTGCTCGTGACGCGCTTTCTCGCAGCGATCTGATAGGTTGACGATGCGCACAGGAAAACCTTCCATGTACTGGCCAAAGAACCGCAAATAGGTTTCTCTCTTCCCCTCAAGCCCTGCACATGTCTTTGTGAAATAGAACTTGGCCACAGATGAATTGAGTAACCCAAGCAAAAACATATCGTTCAATGGAATGAAATATGCAGTATTCGTTCCGTAGCAGCCAGAATCATCAAATGCGAATCTCGGGGTTGTCGCAATGTCCGGAAAGATGATCTTGGGACCGTCCATGAGCTTCGCGAAATTGAATTGAGGTTGTTGGAGTTCGTACCATTGTTGTTTGGTAGCTCGCTGTTGCAGGCGGTGTTTGAATGGAAGCAAGTGGTCAAGAACCCCTGGGTAATCGGCTATGTTAATCCCGTGATGTGTGTAGATCAGGTACGCATCTGGAGATTCGATTCGGTAACGCCTGATGTCACGTCCATTCAGTACAGGTTTGATGATCTGCTGTGCCTCTTGATTCCGCCGAAGAATCGCAGCCTTGGTGCTGCTATCAATTATGAATGCTTCGGTGCACCCTGACACAACGCCCCGGCAGACCTGTCCAGTACAATAGTCGTGGAGCCGAAGGTTGTTGAGTCTCAGGCGTTCAAGAAGATCCTCAGCCTGTGGCTCACCGAAGCTCCAGACATCTCTCCCAAGGGAAGCGCCGGGCACGCGATAGCAAGACTTGTCGGCCACCTGCTCAACTGATTGCGAACCACCAACAAGCGAACAAAAGTCCTCAGATAATGGGGGCGGCGAGTAAATGGTGTGCGGAATCTGTTCTTGGCTCTTTCGAATGAGCAAAACTATTGTTCTTACTGTTGCTCCAGCGAACACAGGGAGGCCTGCGAAGTCTACAACCCGCTCGATATTCATGCTTTCTCTGATGAGATCGCGAAGAGGCTTGCCATAGTGTGCACGAAGGAACTTGTTTGACACAATCATGCCAAAGCGGCCTTGCTGCCGGAGCACCTTCAGTGCGTGCTCGATGAAGTAAGCGTAAATATCAGAACGTTCCTCATGACACCTGTAATGACTGCGCAGGTAGTCTTTGAAGTCCTTAAAAGCCTCCATGCGAATGTATGGCGGATTGCCGATAACAGCATCAAAGCCGCCAGCGCTGAAGATATCGGGGAATTCGGTCTGCCAGTCGAAGGCATTCACGCGGAATCGCTCTTCCTCGTCGAATATGCCGAGTTGCTGGCCTTTGTAGAAGTCGGGACCGATGAGGGAGTTGCCGCACTTGATGTTGTTCGAGAGGTCGGGGAGGGCCCGCTCGTTGTGGAAGAGGACGAGGTTCTTTTCGCCTTCGAGGACCCTCAGGAGCAGGGACAGCTTCGTGACCTCCGCCGCCTGGGTGTCGATATCGACGCCGTAGATGTGTTCGAGGAGGATTCGCTTGCGTTCCTGCGTGGTGAGCTTCCACCCCAGGGGGCCCGACTGGCAGATCGGGGCCTCCTTGGTCGCCGCCCAGGTCTTCGGATCGTTCTTCTGGTAGTAATCGAGATACCAGTCGAGGAGCAGTTGGTAGGCGCCGAGCAGGAAGGAGCCCGACCCGCAGGCGGGGTCCAGCACGCGAAGCGGACGGTCGAGCTTGGGCGGCTTTCTCTTGCCCATCGTGACCGTCGCACCTTCGAGCAGCTTGCCGACGGTCTGCTTGACGATATAGTCTACGATGTAGGAGGGGGTATAGAAGACGCCGCCCGCCTTCTTGACTTCGGGCTTGTCCTCGACCTTGGCGTGATGGCCTGCGGTCAGGACGATCACCTTGCCGAGGAACTGCTCGTAGACCTGCCCCAGGATCTCGGCGGGCAGGACGGAGAACTCGTAGGGACTGTCGGGATAGTACAACGAGCGGATGATCTCTTTGAGCGGCTTGTCGTCGATGACCAGCTCAGGCGTGAGTTCATCCGGTCCCTCGTGGCGGTCCTTCTCCCGCTGGAAGTGGAACAGGCCCGAGTTGTAGCGGTCGTCCGCCTTGCGAAAGAGCGACATGAGACGCGGGTAGAGGTCCGTGCCATTGAGGAGGGCCATCAGCTCGCCGTATCGCTCGATTCCGCGGTCCTCACAGATTCGCAGGAAGATGATGCGGTCGATGGTGACCTGTACGGCGTAGTTGAGCTGGCGGTTGCTGAGTTCTGTGTTCCGCAGGGCGATGTTTCGCGCGAGCTTGTCACGCCAGTCCTCGATCTCCGCGAGGAACGCGTCGTCCACCTCGGCGGTGCCTTTCTTCCGTTTCTCGGAGACCGCATACTTGTCGAACGAGCCCTTCAGGACCGCCTCGCGGGAGAAGATCGACTCGATCTCGTCCCAATGCTCGGCATAGTCGGTGTACCGGTAGTATTTGACCCGGCCTTTGGACGCCTTGTCCGACGGCGCGGGCCTCTGGCGGCAGTCGTAGACCGCGAATTCCTCAAAGTCCGTCAGAACCGAGAGGGGCAGCTTGGCCGACCAGGCGTAGCGACGGACCTGGTAGGCGGGCTCGGTGTTGTCCTTGAGGTTCACCGTCGGGGCCTTGGCCTCGACGAAGAACTTGCGGGTGCCGCCGATTCGGAAGCAGTAATCGGGGGCCTTGGTGGCCGAGCCGATGCGGATCGCGTCCTCGTGGATCACGTCCTTGTAGGCTTCCGCGTAACCCTGCGTGTTGTCCACATCCCACCCGAGGGCCTTGAAGAACGGGTCGATGTACTCCCGGCGCAACTGGGTTTCGCTGTAGCGACCGTGGAGGTAATCCTCCCGGTTCCGCTCGAACATCTCGACCAATCTCGCCAATCGAGCCATGTCATGAGTCCACAACACACACTCAACTCCGGCCAAGCCCCATCCCGAAATGAGAAAGTTGTCCCCCGATTACACATCGTCAACAAGAATCTGCGCCCTGGGGGTGCATAACCGTACTTGCAGGCGAGCGATGGAGGTTCATGAGGACCGCGAATGGTCATCTCCTCCTGCGGCGGTGAATGCCGCGAGATAGAAGCAAGCGGTTTGTTTCGTCTGTTCGGAGTTCCGTGTTTACGCGGTCCTGAGCCGCCTGAAGTCGGAACTCCAAACCGCGCAACTGCGGTCATGCACCCGCGCACTGGGCAAAGAAATGGCTCCGCGTCCAATGACCGCATCAGATGGGACGCCAGGGGGAGCCCTTCCTTCGCGCGTTGGCGGCGGCCTTCTCGGGGTCGATTCAACGCTCCGTCTTCGCGAGATCGAGGAAAACGATGATCGACGGATTGCCGACGGGCGTGTAGTGGCCGGTGAAGGCCAGACCGCCCGTGGTGCGATCCACACGAAAAACCGCGACGTTGTCGCCACGCTGATTGCAGCAATAGAGGAACCGGCCGGTGGGGTCGAAATTGAAGCTGCGAGGATAATTCCCGCGCGTCCACTGCTCTGTGATGTAGGTCAGGGCGCCGGTGTCGCCGATGGAAAAGACCGCGATACTGTCGTGCAGGCGGTTGCCCGCGTAGAGAAACCGGCCATCGGCAGAGACCAGGATCTCAGAACAGAAGTTGCTGCCGGCGAAACCAGGCGGCAGTGTGGAAATGGTTTGCCTCGCGGTCAGCCGGCCATTGGGGGCATCGTAGTCGAACGAGACAACGTTCGAGCCTTCCTCCTGAATCGAATAGAACCAGCGCCCGTTCGGATGGAAGCAGAAATGCCGCGGCCCATCCCCCGGTGGCAGCGAAATCGCCGCCGGATCGTTCGGAGTGAGCGTGCCTGTGGCATCATCGAACTTCCAGACGAAGATCCGATCCAGGCCCAGATCGACGTGCAGAACGAAGCATCCCGAAGGATCGGCCTGAATCATGTGCGCGTGCGTTCGGTCGTGTCCGCTGAAAGCGAAGCTTCCCGGCGGAGCGTTTGTCGCCTTCCTGGGTCCCACCGTTCCCGCATCTGTTTTGACGTCTGTGGCGACGCCCAGACCGCCGTCGGGCAGAATAGGCAGCACCGCGACGGAACCGCCGAAATAATTGGCTACCAGCAGGAACTTTTCCGATGGATGCACGCTCACATAGGTGGGCCCGGCCCCGCCGGAACGGACGGTGTTGAGCAGTCTCAACTGCCCATCCTCGCGGCTGATCGCAAAGGCGCTGACCGTGCCTTCGTTGCCCTCGCCCACACGGTCCGTCTCGTTGGCGGAATACAGGCGGGTCCCGGCGGCGTTCAAAGCCAGGCAGCTCGGACTCGTCCCCAGCTCATAGACGCCGCGAGGCGCCAGGGCGCCGGTGGCGCGGTCCGCCGCAAACAGGTGAATGCCGCGACCATTTCCGGGGGGCAAATCCACCTGCGTCGGCAACACGTCGCGGAGCGGCGAACTGAACGTGCCCACGTAGGCCATGAGCGACCTCTGGGCTTCGGCTGTTTGCGCCTTCAACGTACCCGGCATCAGCGATGCGCCTGCCAGCGAGAAGGAAGAGATCAAGAACGAGCGTCTGGAGATCGATTCTGTAGCCATGAGAGGGATTGTACCCCTGAGATCAGTCGAGGCAAGACAGTTTACGCGTGGTTCGCAGTTGAGGACTTCCGGTCCCAACGCGGGAACAGGCCCGAGCGGATGACCAAAGCCATTGACATCACATGCAACATCCGGGTATTATGGGACGTGTATTGTGCGGATGCACCGGCCGGGAGGTCAGGTGCAGAATCGCGGGTAAGCATACAGATTCGCCTGAGATGATCGGGGAAAACAGATTGCGCTGAGGATTCCCGCGGGGGAATCCGCGGCTTGCCTCGTGGGCAAGCGCAAAATCGATGAGTGTGCAGGATTTTGTAGAGGAGGAATAGCATGTCTGCGAAACGAATCCGTTCGGTTCTTGGCTTCCTTGTGTTGGTCGCCGTATCGGCAGGCGTCGGCCGTGCGGCCGATGTGACGCCCCAGATATACGTCGATTTCGTGGGAACGCTGGACGGCACGTCCTACACGCTGGGATCCCGGGAACTCGACAAGACCGGCACCTTTGCGGCCCACCATGGGACGGAGATCGTCTCCGCGGGCTTGGGCATCCTGTCGGACGCCGACCAAGCCGGCCAGGAGAGCTTCCAGTTCGACGCGTCGGCCTTCAACAACAACGCCTCCACGTTCGCCGGCACGGCTTTCATGGTCGAGGCGATCTTCACGGCCGCCGCAGGGAGCGATGACATGGCCCCCATCATCGATATCGGCGGCCAGTGCTTCATCCGTTTCCAGACCGGGCTGTCCGCCGGCAGTTGGAGCGGAAGCACCGACAATGTCAACAACAACATCCAGGCCATTCCCGCCGCGGGAGAGACGCATCGCTATGCCATCGTCTACGACGGCATCAACACAATCGACTACTACCTGGACGGCGTGGCGGTCTTCCAGAGCGACAATGGCTCGCCGGGATCGATCACGAAGTGGATCTCGTGGGGCAATATCCGTCACTCCTCGGTCGACGGCGGGCGACAGCTTCTCGGCCAGTACGAGGCGGTGGCGTTCTCGACATTCACCGGCGTTTTTGACCCTCTCACCGACTTCATCCTTCCCAAGGGCCTCCTTTCCACGGCGTTGGCCTTCGATCCGCAGCCGGCCCCTGAGGCCGACGACGTTCCTCGCGACGCGGTGCTGAGCTGGGCAGCCGGGGAATTCGCCGCGGCCCACGATGTGTACTTCGGGACGGCCTTCAGCGACGTCAACGACGCGAGCAGGGACAATCCGATGAGCGTGCTGGTCAGCGAAGGACAGGAGGACGCTGCGTTCGACGCCGGCCGGCTCGAGTTCGGCCGGACCTACTACTGGCGAGTCGATGAAGTGAATGCCGCTCCCGACAGCACGATCTACAAAGGCGAGGTCTGGAGCTTCACCACGGAGCCGTATGGCTACCCGATCACCGGCCTGACGGTCGCGGCCTCCAGCCAGCAGGCCACCTCGCCCGCGATCCGGACCATCGACGGCTCGGGGCTCAACGAGTTCGACCAGCACGGCACCGACTTGAAGACCATGTGGGTCGCCCCCGGCGGCATGCCCGCCTGGATCGAGTACACATTCGACAAGGCATACAGGCTGCATGAGCTGTGGGTCTGGAACAGCAACTCCGATCTCGAGACGCTCATGGGCTTTGGGGCCAAAGACGTCACGGTCGAGTACTCGACCGACGGCGAGACCTGGGCCCAGTTGGAGGGCGTGCCCCAGTTTGCCCAGGGACCGGCCAAGGCCACCTATACGCCGGACATCATCGACGATTTCGGCGGGGTGATGGCGAAGTACGTCAAATTGACGATCAGCGACAACTGGGGCACCGCCGCGATGGTCAGCCTCAGCGAGGTGCGGTTCTTCTACGTGCCGATGGCGGCCCGAGAGCCTGTGCCGGAATCGGGCGCCGTGGACGTGCTGCCGGATGCGACCCTGAGCTGGCGGGCCGGACGGGAGGCCGAATCGCACCAGGTCTTCCTCGGAACCGATGCAGACAGCCTGTCCCTGGTCGCCACGGTGGACGAGCCCGGCTACGACGCGGACCTGAACCTGGGTCAGACCTATTTCTGGAAGGTGGTCGAAGTAAACCAGGCCGAGGCAGTCCCGGAGTGGGAAAGTAACGTCTGGAGCTTCTCGACCGTGACGGCTCTGGTCGTGGATGACTTCGAGAGCTACGCAGACGATGAGACCGCGGGAACGTGCATCTACCAGGCCTGGATCGACGGCTATGAGGTCGCCGCCAACGGCTCCACGGTTGGCTATGGGACCGCCACGAACGGGACATTCTCCGAGACCGCCATCGTGCACAACGGCCGTCAGTCCATGCCCTTCTTCTACAACAACTCCGACGGCGCCACGATCGCCGAGGCCACGCGAACCTTCGGGGCCCCGCAGGATTGGACGAAGCACGGATACCAGACCCTGTCGCTCGCCTTCTACGGCGATCCGAACAACGCGGGCACGCTGTACCTGAAGATCAACAACACGAAGGTGCCTTACAACGGCGACGCCGGCGACATCAAGCGAACGCAGTGGCTGCCTTGGAATATCGATCTGGCCTCGACCGGCGCCAGCCTCAAGAGCGTTACGAAGCTGGTGATCGGCATCGAGGGCGCCGGGGCGGCGGGCACGCTGTACTTCGACGACATCGAGTTGCAAGGCACAGCCCCCGAGTTCATCACGCCGGCCGATCCGGGCGCCTCGGGCCTCGTGGCCTGGTACAAGTTCGACGGCGACCTCAAGGACGCCGCCGGCACACACCACGGAACCGCGGCCGGCGACGCCAAGACCGCGACCGACGCGACGCGGGGCCAAGTCCTCGTGCTCGATGGCATCGCCGACGGCGTGGATGTCCCGGCGCTCGGCAGCGTGACCGCCTTGACGATCGCCATGTGGGTGGATTCGACGATCGATCCGGTTTCCATCGAGTACGCCGGCTTCTTCCACAGCAACGGCTGGGCCGCCGGCGACCTGCACTGGCGCTACAGCTACGGCGTGGTCGATTCCGGCATCTACAACCTGGACAACACCACGGGCACGGCGGTTGCCAAAGCCAATCAATGGAACCACGTGGCGATCACCATCTCCGATACCGAATGGGCCCTGTGGCTCAACGGCTATAAGGAGGGCTCGCAGACGCTCGCTGCCGTGCAGACCCTGACCCTGGGCGACGGCATGATCGGCGCCTGGCTGGGCACCGACGGCACCACGATCAGCCGCGGCTTCACCGGGAAGATCGACGACGCCCGCTTCTACAATCGCGCCCTGTCGCAGGAGGAGATCGGATCGCTGGCCGGACGGACGACGCCGTTCGCCAAGCCGTTCTGACAGCCCGCACGGCAGCTCCGCAGTATCGCATGGGGTCTGCTGCAACAGCGCACAAACCCAAGGCCCGCGTCGAACAGACGCGGGCCTTGGCCTTATGATGAGCAGAGCGGTGGGCACAGCCCACCCTTGTACGCCGTCCACATTAAGATGGTGGGTTACCCCCCCGGGTGCGACGGCACCACGGAAATGCTGGGTGCCATGCTTACGCT
The DNA here is from genome assembly GCA_039683175.1 of Phycisphaerales bacterium. Lineage (GTDB taxonomy): Bacteria > Planctomycetota > Phycisphaerae > Sedimentisphaerales > Anaerobacaceae > PLanc-01. The sequence continues at coordinate 21,087 of JBDKRX010000024.1, read as the reverse complement.
CGCGTAAGCACGTCCTGGCGATCCTTTCCGACATGTCTACGCAAGCGTAGACATGGCACCCGCCAACCACATCAACGTGGACGGGGGACTACCGCTGTCGCAGATTCGCCTGTCCCCCTCTCTTCGCTCAGGTCCCTTCATGTCCTCGTGCCGAGAAGACAAAGACGGATTCCTGCCTCCACAGAAGTTACAGCGTCCATCCGCACGGCAACGGCGCAATATCTTGTTTTCTCAGCAAGCATCTCGGCCTCATCCGGTTCTTGCTTGCCTGGGGTCGGGAGCACACCGTACGACCGGGGGCGCTGCTCCCGGCCCCCCGGCATTTTTTCGCTCTACGCCAGCAGCATGGCAGGGAGGCGTGCCGCGGGGCGAGTCCGCCGCTCCTGTTTCCCATGCTATTGGCCCAAGGCGTCAAATGCCGGGGGTTTGGGGGCGGCGCCCTCAAGAGACACCAACGGACTCAAGACCCGACGAACCTACGCCTTGGGTTGCGGCCGAAGGCCGCGATGGGTTCTCTGCATCTCTGTGGTGAATCTCACTGCAGCGGCTTCCGCTTCTTGTCCCAACGCTCGCGGAGGCGGATCGAGTCCAGGCCAACGGTTCGGCCTTTGCTCAGCGGGTTGCGGCCTACGCAGACCAGACGCAGCGTGTGCTTGCCCGGCGTGAACCGGTAGCTGCCCAAGTAGTTCTCCTTGACCTGCAACGTCGGCGAGTAGAAATCGCAATCCGCCAGCTTCTGCCCGACCATGTAGTCGGCAGGCTCGCCGATGTTCTTGCCGTCGAGGAAGACACGATAGATGCCGTAGTTGTCGCCGTAGGTGAACCGCAGGATCAGGCCGCGATAGCCCTCCTTCTCGACCGCGAACTCCATCTCCAGGATGGGCTCCTCGTCGGCGGGCAGGAAGCGGAGCTGGCCGTCGCCGGTCCAGTCGTAACCCTTCTCCAACTCCAACACGCCGGCGGAGTGCTTCGCGGTCGGCAGGAGTGTCGTGCCCTCGATGATGATGTCCAGGTTGGGGAACGTCCGCTGCGCCAGCGGGGGCAGGGTTGTGAACCGCTTGGGCTGGCCCACCTGGTACCAGAACGCGACGGTCGCCATGTCGTCCTCGCGTTCGACGTGTCCCGAGGTCTCGCCCGTGGTGGTTTCATCCCCGGTGATCCAGCCGGTATGCTCGATCTCGAACCGCAGGGACTTCGTGAACCGCACCGGGTCCGCGATGTGCCAGCGGTACAGGCAGTATTCGGTCCCAAGGTTCTCGAAATCCGTGCTCATATACGTGCAGCCGTAATAGGGGAACAGGGCCTCGTTGAGTCCCCAGGCCATCAGGAAGTAGTCCTCGGTGCCGGTGCCCTGGATCGTGGGCTTCTTGTCGCCGTCCACGTACATCCGCACGTCGCCCTCGCCGAACCAGAAGGGGCTCCGCGACCGGGCGGACATCACGGTGCCGACGTAGTGGCCCTGGCCCTCGGCGTCGAGGATCAGGTAATCCCGGCCCATCTTCTCCGGGAACTCGTTGCGGTACTGGGCACAGAAGTAGGCAGTCTGCGGCGGCAGGCTTTGCTCCTGTGTGTAATCGACGTGGTAGTAGAAGCTGCGGACGTTCTTGGCGCCTTCGTTGGTCGCGGTGATGAGGGCCCGTCTGTAAAAGGGCATGGGCCAGTAGCAGTTGTAGCCGTCGCCGCCTTCGACCTGGACGGGGACCGAGCGGATTTCGCGCCGCAGTCCGAACCCAGCGCCGAAGAAATCGCCGAGCGGCGCCTCGACCGCCGGCTCCTTCGCATCGTCCCAGTACATCCGCAGGACGATCTCATCGGGCCGGGCGGAGCCCCCCGCTTCGAGCCAGTTGGGACGGGCCTCGTTGAAGGTCAGCCAGATGTGGTTGATGACTGCGGGGCCTTTGATGTCCGCGAGCACCTTCGTCTCTCCCGGCGTGATGTACCGGGTCCGGTCGCTGTTGCTGTTCGGGTCGGGGTCGGAGGAAGTCACGGCGGCGGACCGCCCGGGACGGACCTGCGCCAGACTGGCCAGGTCCTGGGCCAGACTCGACGGGACCCATCCCATCAGGACAACCGCCGACAACAGCACAACGACGAAATGCACAGTCGATTTGTTCATACCAGGGTCTCCGCAAATAGGTGACTACTCATTGTTTTCGGCCGTCTCGGCGGGTTTCAGTCTCGCACTCGGCGTCACCTGACCCACCAGCTGTTGTTTCAGATCGAGCGCGTAATTGTACCACTGCCTCTCGATGGACTCAATCGGCCCGATATGCTTTTCGAACGCCGCAACGGTCGCGCCAGCCGCGATCACCTGCGCAAGCCCGGCTCGGTGCGTTCCATTCTCATGCTCCATCAGAAAATGGACAAGGCTCCACCAGTGCAAATAGTACAGATTGAAACGCTTGTTGACACCCGGCCCACCCCGTCCCGAGACGATCGCACGCAGCGGGATGACGCTCACGCTTTCTTTGTCCGCCTCCAGGTCGCCTGTCAACATCAGGGAGTCGAGCCACCAGACCGGGTAGGTGTTGGTATCGACTGCGCCCAGGTGCAGCGAATCGTCGATGATCCGGCTGGTCGAGAGGTAGCAGGCAAGGCCCTCATCGAGCCATTGCGGCAGCTTCAGGCGGGCGGCCTCCGCGTTGAGCTGGTGCGTGGCCTCGTGCATCATCCAGTGATACGGATGATCCTCCTCGGCGGAGTAGTACTGGTAGCAGCACCGCTTGCGGTAGAATCCCTCCGCCCAGTCGCGAACGCGGTTGCACAGGCGAAACTCGTCGCGGTCCTTGAACAGCCTCATTTTGAGCTTCGGATGCGCCTGGATCGCGTACTGCAACTGCGCGGCCAGATCCGAATACCCTCGATAGAGGATCTCCGCCACCCGGCCGATCTCGCGGGTCTGTTCCGGCGTGGCCGACGATTCGATGGAATAGTGCTCGGTCTCGACGCCGGGGCCGGGCGACCAACGCCGACGAAGGCAGTCCCAACCCAGAATGGCAAGAAGAATGCCAAAGTAAACGAGCACCCGCATTTCGCGTGGGGTCAAGGCCCTCATGAAGCACTCCGGCAGAGATGGTCTCTGTAATTCTGAGTCGCAGCCGAACGATCTCGGCGACGTACGAGACATTCCTCTCGGCCGCAGGCCAGATCCTTCACTTCGTTCAGGATGACACACTTCTCATGCGGCAGAATCTCAGACCTCCGGGAGTTTCCATTGACCGCGGAACGGCCTTGGCTGGAGCATGGCATTGGCCGCGGCATCGTCGATGAACCGCTCGGCCTGCGGGTCCCAGCGGAGCTTGCGCCCCTGCTTGACCGCAATCAGGGCGATCTGGCAGAGCGTATCCGAGCGAACCGCGGCTTCGATGTCGCAGATCGCGCGGGTCCTGGCCTTGACCGCATCGACGAAGTTGCGGACGTGGTCCGCGCTGACCGGCAGCTTGATCGGCATCGTGTCGTATTTGTTCTGCGGGTCGCGGAGGAAATCCTCGTCGTGCGCCGTGATCGTACCGCGATCGACGTGGACCCAGCCGGTCTCGCCGACGAACTTGATGCCATGCTGGAATCCCTCGGTGCCGTCGTGGACGAATGTCACCGGGGCGGCCTTGGCGAATTCGAATCGCACCTTCCACCGCTCGATGGCGTCGAAGGCGCCCGCCGTCGGGAACTCGCCTGTCCCTTCGATGGCGCTCGGGCCGGTGGCGTCCGTGCCGTTGCCCCACTGGGCGATGTCGATGTGGTGAATCCCCCAGCAGGAGATCATGCCGAGCGAGAAGTTGGTGATGTTTTCGTGGTTGTCCCGTTCGAGCTTCTTCTCGTGGAAGCTCGTCATCGGCGCCGGGCCCACCCAGCGGTCCCAATCGACGTAGTCGGGCACAGGCTGCTCGGGCAGGGACTCGCCGTGCTTGCCGCCCGGCACGGAGACGTGGACATCCTTGAGCTTGCCGAGTCGCCCATTCAACGCCAACTCGCAGGCCCAGCGGAACTTCAGGTCGGACCGCTGCTGCGTGCCGAACTGGAACACAACGCCCGTCTTCCGCACCGCGTCGCGGACGCGGACGGCCTCGCCGAACGACATGCCCATCGGCTTCTCGTGGTAGATGTGCTTGCCGTGCAGGATGGAATCCATCGCAGGCACGCTATGCCAATGGACCGGCAAGGCCATGAGGACCGCGTCGATCTTCGCATCTGCATTCAGCTCGCGGAAATCCGTGAACACCTTCACATCGGGACTGCCGTAGGCGTTCTTGACGTGGTCCTTCGCGGCGGCGAGGTTGCGCTGGTTCACGTCGCAGATCGCGGTGACACGAACGTCGGGCTGAGAGAGGAAGTTCCGCATGTCGTACTGGCCCTGCGCGCCCACCCCGAGGACGCCGAGCGTGATCTTGTTCGAGGGGGACGTCTGCCCTGCCGAGCCGAGCACGCTCGCAGGCACAAACCACGGCGCAGCGCCGGCCGCCAACGTAGCCTTGAGAAAACCCCGGCGGGTGGGACCCTGCGATACGCACTTCCGCGTGCTCATTCGACCATCTCCTTGCTACGGTGAACGCATTACCCGATCGTGAACGCAGGCAGCTTGACAATCTTGCCACCGGCCAGCGATGACTCGTGCGCACAGAGCCCGACGCAGGTCCAGTTCGCCGACTGGCGTGCGTTCGGGAACGACTCGCGGCCCTCGACCAGGGCCGAGACGAATTCGTGCACGAGGTGCGGGTGGGACCCGCCGTGGCCGGCCCCCTGCGTGAAGCTCAGGTGTGTCTTTTTCGCCAGGTCGTAGACGCCTTTCGTGGTGAACGGGCGGATGGGCTTGGGCAATCGCTTCGCGAAGTCGGGAACTGTGATCCGCTTGGGAATCTTCGCTTCCGGCAGCTTGGCGGTGTGCAGCACATGCGGCTCGTGCTCGATGAGCGTCCACTCAAACGACTGCTTCGAGCCATAGACGTCGATGCTCTCGCGATACTGCCTGGCCACGTCGAAGAGCGAGCGATAGATCCGCGCCGTCAGGTCGCTGTCCTTGAACTTGATGTGCGAGGTCTCGACCGCAAAGGGCGAGCCGTAGCATTGGATGAGTTCCTTGCGGATCGTGCCCGAACCGAAGCACGAGACGTACTCGGCGGTCGCGTTCGTGAGTGCGAGCATCGGCCCGACGCAGTGCGTCGCGTACCACATCGGCGGCAGGCCCGGCCAATAGTTGGGCCAGCCGTCCATGTCCTGCTGGTGGCTGGCCTGGAGGAACTGGATCTTGCCGAGCTTGCCGGTGTCGTAGAGCTCCTTGATGTAGAGAAACTCGCGGCCATAGACCACCGTCTCCATCATCATGTAAGTCAGGCCGGTCTTACGCGCGAGGTCCACGATCCGCTTGCAGTCGGCGACGGTCGTGGCCATCGGGACCGTGCAGGCGACGTGCTTGCCGGCCTTGAGGGCCGCCAGGGACATCCAGGCGTGGTCGGGGATGGGCGAGTTGATGTGTACTGCGTCCACGTTCGGGTCGCGGAGCAATTCATCGAAGTCATCGTATCGCTTCGCGACGCCGAAGGCATCGCCGATGGCGTCGAGCTTGGATCGCGTCCGCTGGCAGATGGCGTACATGTTGGCGCACGGATGACGCTGGTAGATCGGAATGAACTCCGCTCCGAATCCCAATCCGACGATGGCGACGTTGATCTTCCCCTGGGCCATGGCGTTCTCCCCTAATAGGTAGAGTTCTGAGAAATGGAGGGGCAGGCCCAATCCTTCATTTCTCAGAACTCAGTCAATAATACCCCGGCTACGATTCTTTCCAATATCGTGTCACGACGCCGTTCTCGAGCTCGAAGACGTAGATGGTGCGTTCCTCCCTGCGGTCGTCGGCGTCGAAGAAGATGCAGAAGCTGACGTCGCTCTCGATGTTCTTGGTGTACTCGTAGGTGAGGACCTCGGAGCCGTTGGCTGTCTGCGTGGCGCGAGTCGGCTCGCCCAGCACGGTGAGCAGCCAGTCCTTGGTCGTCTCGCCGCACTTGACCTGCCGGAGCGTGGCGCTCCCGACCGCCGGACCCTTCGAGCCGTACTTGACATCCGAATGGCTGGAAATGCAACCCGTCAGCATGACAGCCGCCAGAATCGAAAGAACGAGAATCGCCGCCTTCATCGTGTCCGCTCTGCGTTTCATGATTTCCATCTCCTGTTTTGCCCCTGCACTCAGGGTTTCGGCCGTCCGCATCGGACGGCGCACCGCATCTGACGGCGGATCATAACTCGGCAGAGGCTGCGAGTCAAATCCCACCGGCTGTAGAGAAAAGGCACACCGATGGGCGGCGGTCACAACCGAAGGTCGGCGTCAGTACACCGCCACGTCGAAAGGCATCATCATGATGACCCCTTCCCGGCGGATCAGGTCGATCCGCTGCAGGACCAGCCGAAGGGCGAGGGCGCGTTGGGGCTCGGTCTTACTCAGCAGATCGAGCAATGGCAACAAGGTGGGATGGCCTGCCAGCGGACCGGCTGCGCCCCAGAGCGAGATGTCCGTGGGCCGCTCGCCCCCACTGGAAGACTGCTCCAGGAGCTGGGCGAGGAAATCCTTGGGCTCCGGAATGATGCGAACCTCGTAGTCCTTGAGAGAGGCCTTCGCGGCGGCGTAGTCGATCGCCTGTTTGAGCCCGCCGATCTCGTCGACGAGGCCCAGTTCCCGGGCCTGTTTGCCTGTATAGACCCGACCGCCGGCCATTTCTTCGAGCGGCTTCTTCAGTTTGCCGGTCCGACCCTCGGCGACGTGCCCTTTGAAGACCTCGTACACTTTCTGCATGTAGTTTTCAAGCACCTGTCGCTGGTCGTCGTCGAACGGGTGGCTGCTGGTGAAGATATCGGCGTTGGCCCCGCGTTTGTGCGCGACCCAGTTGATGCCGAGCTTGTCCCAAAGACCCGTCGTGATGAGCTTGCCGCCCACGACGCCGATGGAGGCGGTGATGGTCGCCTCGTCGGCGAAGATGGCGTCGGCCGCACAGGAGATGTAGTACCCCCCGCTGGCGGCCACGTCGCCCATGGAGACGATGAACGGCTTGGCGCCCAGGATTTGTCGGGTGGCGTTCAGGATGACCTCGCTGGCCTCCGCGGAACCGCCGGGGGAATCGACGCGCATCACGACCGCCTTGACCGCAGGGTCGCGGGCGGCCTGCTCCAGGGCCTTGCTGATGTCGCCGCTGAAGGCGGCGTCGGTGGTCCCGAAGAATGTCGGCTGGCTGTAGCCCGGTAGGATCGCGCCGGACACGTAGATCACGCCCACCGCATCCTTGTGCGAGACCTGGGCCGGCTTGAACATCTCCGCGAGGACGGAGAACACCGCCAGCGGGTTCGCGAAGTTCATCTGTGGACCGGCCTTCTCGCCGTAACGGTTGTCGATCTTCTCCGGCCCCTCGATCTCCTTCCTGACCCGGGCGACGAACTGCTCCCGCGTCTCGACGGCATCGATCAATCCCTTTTCCTTCGCCTGCTCGGCCATGTACGGGCCGCGATCGATGAGTTCGCGAACCTGCTCGGGCGTCTTGCCTCGCGACTGCGCGATCATGCCCACGAGCGCATCGTACCAGCCGTCATAGAGCCAGTTGAGGTTCTCCTCGGCCGCCTCGCTGGGACCGGTGCGAGTGAAGATCTCCGCGGCGGACTTGTACGCGCCCATGTGCATGAAGTCGGTCCCGACGCCGATCTTGTCCAGCAGGTCCTTGACGTAGGGCGTCTCCCCATAGAACCCCATGAGCCACAGCGCCGATTGCGGCGCAACGCTGAGGTGGTCACCCGCGCACAGCAGGCCGTAGGTGAAAGTCCTCATGCCCTCGGCATGGACATACACCCGCTTGCCGGCGTCCCTGGCCCGCTGGATCGCATGGCGAATCTCCTCCAGTTGCCCGAACCCGAGTGACATCCCGTCGAAGGTCAGGATCACGGCCTTGACCTGGCTGTCCGCGCCCGCCTGGTCCAGGCGGGCCACGAGGTCCTTGAGCGAGGTCACCTGCCCTGCCATCAGGCCGAACGGGTCCTCGACCGGGACTTCCGTCACTGCGCCGCTGAGGTGAAAGTGAGCGACGACCGGCGGCTCCACGGCCGCGGCACTGCCCTGTCCCGCCCCAAGACACACCGGTCCCTCCAACACCACCGCCCACACCAACCACGCCTGTAACCGTCTCATGGTCCATCTCCTTTCTGGTCGCCTCGCTTCAGACTCCATCTCACCAGTGCACCGCCAGGACGCAAACAAACGTCCTGCCGCGCGGACACAGTATACGCGATCTTTTCCGCACTCGACAGAGCAATGTGCAGACCGCAATTCGGGAATTTGATGATTGGCCCGACCGCCTCCGGGAGCTATAGTATCCGACTGTCTGATTTTGCGAAAGGAGCAATTGCCATGAAGCATACGACCCACTGGATCTATGGAGTCATTTTGATGATCGCAACGACGTGTTTGTCGCCCCTGGGGGCCCCCGCCGACGAGGGGATGTGGCTGTTCAACGACCCGCCGAAACAACTGCTCAAGGACCGGTATAACTTCACTGCAGGCGACGACTGGTACCTGCACCTGCAGCGGGCCAGCGTTCGCTTCAACAGCGGCGGCTCCGGCTCGTTCGTCTCCGCCGACGGGCTCGTCATGACGAATCACCACGTTGGCGTCGACGGCCTCCAAAAGCTCAGCACGAAGGAGCGAGACTTAGTCGAGTTGGGCTTCTACGCCAAGACGCTCGCGGAGGAGGTCCGGTGCATGGACCTGGAGTTGAACGTCCTGCAGAGCATCGAGGACGTGACCGCGAGGATCAATGCGGCGGTGACGACCGGGATGAGTCCGGCCGAGGCGAACCAGGCCCGCCGGGCCGCGATGAACACCGTCGAGAAGGAATCGCTCGACGCCACCGGGCTCCGCAGCGACGTGGTCACGCTCTATCACGGCGGGCTCTACCACCTCTACCGTTTCAAGAAATACACGGATGTCCGCCTGGTCTTCGCGCCGGAGAAGAAGATCGCCTTCTTCGGCGGCGACCCGGACAATTTCGAGTTCCCCCGCTACGACCTGGACATCTGCTTCTTCCGCGCCTATGAGAACGACAAGCCCGCAAAGATCGAGCACTACCTGACCTGGAGCCCGAAAGGCGCCGGCGACGGCGAGTTGATCTTCGTCTCGGGCCACCCCGGGCGGACCGACCGGCTCGACACGATGGCCCACATCGAGTTTCTTCGCGACCGAGTGTTCCCGAACACGATGCGCAAGCTCTTCCGTCGGGAGGTGATCCTGACCGCCTATAGCGGCGAGAGCCGGGAAAACGCCCGCCGGGCGCAGGATGACCTGTTCGGCATTCAGAACAGTCGCAAGGCCCGGCTTGGCATGCTGGCCGGCCTCCAGGACCCTGCGATCATGGGTCGCAAGCTCGCCGAGGAGCAGAATCTCCGCCAGGCCGTGCAGGAGAACACATCGAAACTCAAGGAGCCCATCGGCGACCCGTGGTCCGACGTGGCCGCGATCCTGAAGGTCTGGGACGGCATCTACGACGACCTGGACCTCCTGGAAAACGGCGCCGCATTCAACAGCAAGCTGTTCGGCATCGCCCGGACGCTGGTCCGGCTGGCGGACGAGTCCGCGATACCCAATGCCGAACGGCTTCGCGAGTACCGCGAGTCGAACCTCGAATCGCTCAAGTTCGAGTTGTTCTCCGAGGCGCCGATCTATGACGACATGGAGATGGTGACGCTCGCCGATTCGCTGAGCATGCTGGTGGAGATGAAGGGGACGGCAGACCCGCTGGTGCAAAAGATCCTCGCCGGCAAGTCGCCGCGGGAGCAGGCTGCCCGACTGATCGCAGGCACAAAGCTCAAGAGCGTCGAGGCCCGCAAGGAACTGGGCCAGGCGGACCCGGACGCGATCCGCAAGTCCGACGACGCGATGATTCAACTGGCCCTGCTCGTGGACGCCCCCGCAAGGGCACTTCGCAAGACCTATGAAGAACAGGTCCAGGAACCCCTGCGACAAGCCTACGCCAAGCTGGCGGATGCGAGATTTGCGATGTACGGAACGGCAGTCTATCCGGACGCGACGTTCACGTTGCGCCTGGCGTTCGGCCTGGTCAAAGGCTACGAGGAAGAGGGTAAGCAGGTCCCACCCTGGACGATCATGGCGGGCGCCTACGAGCGAGCCCTGGAACAGGGCAACCAGTTCCCCTTCGAGCTGCCCTCCCGATGGCTCAAACGCAAGGGCAAGCTCGACCTGGACACGCCGTTCAACTTCGTCTCGACAGCCGACATCATCGGTGGCAACTCCGGCAGCCCGGTCGTCAACCGCGAGGGCGAGCTCGTCGGGATCATCTTCGACGGGAACATCCAGTCGCTGATTCTCGACTTCATCTTCACCGAGGAGCAGGCCCGCGCCGTCTCCGTCCACTCGGCGGCGATTCTGGAGGCCCTGCGCGAAATCTATAGCGCCGACCGCATCGTCAAGGAACTCGTGCCGGTTCGCGTCACGAAACGGTCGCCCAGAAAGCCCTGAGAGGAACCTGGAACCTATGAAGCAGGAAACGGTTCACGTTTTTGTATTCGACACGCTCTCGGACTGGGAGCCCTGTTACGCCGTGTCGGGGATCAACAATCCCATGTTTCAGTTGCAGCCCGGTCGATACGTCGTCAGGACGGTCGGCGAGAACACAAACCCGGTGAAGACCATGGGCGGGATCACGATACTGCCGGACATGGGCCTCGATGCGCTGACGCCGGCGGACAGCGCCATGCTGATCCTGCCGGGCGGCCTGACCTGGGACCAGGGCAGGCACGGCGACGCGGTGGTGAAAGCCCGCCGGTTCCTGGACGCCGGCGTGCCCGTCGCCGCGATCTGCGGGGCGACCGCCGCCTTGGCAAGAGGCGGACTGCTCGACACACGGCATCACACGAGCAATATGCGCGAGTACCTCAAGGCAACGGGCTACCGCGGCGAGGCGCTCTACGTGGACGAGCCGGCGGTCAACGACAATCTGATCATCACGGCGGGCGGGCTTGCCCCCATCGAGTTCGCCCACCAGATCTTCAGGCAACTGGCGGTGTTCAGCGAGCCGACGCTCGAAGCCTGGCTGCAACTCTTCAAGACAGGCGACCCTTCGCACTACCTGGCGCTCCTGAAATCATCCGCTCACAACTCACGGTGACGCAACAAGATACGACGCGATTTCCATTGCCTGAATTGGGTTTGGGCGGTCCCCAGTGAAATGCGGCGTCAGTTCACCCCGGCCGGGCAGGCGAAGGAGCCGGAAGATGGGGACACAAGACAGTGTAAGCTTTGCATTATCAAGGACTTAGACTTCCGAGGACCTTTGCGGGCAGTCCTTGCCGATACACACAGAATAATCGTCTCAGTTCCGTGCTTGACAAGGGGACCTCGAAACGCTATAATACGCTTATTAACTGGAGGAGCGGCCGAAAGGTTCGGTTGCCCAATGACTCCGTCGAGTGTGTGTGCCGGCTCATCGCCTCATGGATGGCCGGAGAGATCGGCTGCACGACGCTCGATGGCATATACGCGCACCCGGTGATCGCGGATGTGAAACACGAACAGTCGGGGCGTATTGAACTGACAGCCTGGTGGCAATGAACGAGTCTTTGGCCCTCAATCAAATACAAGGGGGATAGCGCTATGAGCCGCAGTTTCATCCTGTTCATGGTCATTGCCGTCATTGCCGCGCGCGCATCTGTCGGAGGCCTTGGCGGCGTCGCTCAAGGCCAGACGACGGCCAGCACGGCGGTCGTGCAGGATAACTTTGACGACAACAAGATGGCGAGTCTGTGGAAGGTGTTCGGAAGCAGCGCCACCATCAAGGCGACCGAGGCCAACAAACGCCTGGAGTTCATCACGACAGCCGACGCCAACGAAGCCGTCGTCGGGTACATCAGCAACAAGTGGTGGATCGACCCGAACCAGGATTTCCAGATGAAGTCAACCCTGTGCTTCGACGCCATAGGGACCTCCAGCGGGTGGGTGATGTTGGGCTTCACCCCGGATTCCGACACCCCCGTGGACCGGCACATCATGTTCGGCATCGGACGTTCCAAGACCTTCAAGAACTACTGGTGGGAAGGCAAGAACGACCTCGTGACCTACATGGATTTCGTCGGCCGGACCGTGAATTCGGTCACCCTCTACATCTCCTACGACGCATGGAACGATATCCTCTACCTCGGCGACACCGGGTACGGCGAGGAGAACGCGTGGCAAATCATGGAGAATTTCACGTCATCGTACTGGGGCCATGTCCCCTTCTACGTCTTTCTCGGGGTCACCACGGAGAACTTGGCCATCAGCTCGGGGGGCGCCTACATCGACAACTTCGCCCTCGAAAAGGGCAAGATCGGATCGCCCTACACGGACCCGAACGGCCCGCCGGGTGATGACGACCCCATTCTGACGGACGTGGACGCCACCCTGGCCATCATGCCGTCCACCATCGGACGCAAGACCACGGGCGACCGCGTCACCGCGGTGATCACATTGCCGAAGGATCTCACACTGGCGGACTGGAACTCCGCGGATGTCCCGACCCTGTCGCCCGGCAGCATCGCAGCCGGCGCCCAGGCGGCCTTCACGTGGGTCGATGGCTCGGTCAAGATCCTGGCCTCGTTCAGCAAGACCGCGCTGCTGACGGCAGTCACCGCCGACGGCCAAGTGGAACTCCACGTTGTGGGCAAGCTCAAGGACGGCGCCACCTACGCCGGCAGTTGCACGGTCACCATCTATTGAAAAGCGATCCCGCAGGGCCTCCCTTCAGGATTCAATGCAGGTCCCTCCGCCGATCTGCCGATAATCACGGCAGAAGGGAGGAGACATCGACTGAACGGTCATCGCCCACGCCCACCACGGAAGGAACCCCACAAGCTGCGGCTCCGGCATGCTTTGCGGCGCGTTCGTAGCCCATGACCGGGGACGCTGTCCCCGGACCCCCGGCATTTTGCACTTCGCGCCAGTTGCATGGCCGCAGGATCGAGCGACGGGCAAGTCGACCATTCCTGTCTTTCATGCTATTGGCCCAAAGCATCAAATGCCGGGGGTTTGGGGGCGGAGCCTCCAAGAGAAGCCTTGCCATGCGGAGAACCAGGCGAACACACACCTGGGTTGCGGCCGAGCGAAGCGAGGCTGCGCTGTGCCTTTCGCGTCGTTCGTGGTTTCAAATCGATCCGGAGCAATCCAGCGGGGCATGGGTGTTGCGGTTCCCGCCACATTCTGGTATGGATGGGGACGGTCGAAGTCTGAGGTCTGAGGTGTGAAGGGTCCGGCAACTGCCACGGGGGTTTCCGAGTTCGCACTTCAAACATCACACTTCACACTTGAAACTCTTTCTGGTTTCCGTCGAAAGGAGATCACCGTGAGCCTTGAACTGAAGAAGAATTGCCGATACGCCCTGCTCGTTCCGACCAGCATGGGGATTCGTCTGACGCCCGACAATGGGCAGCCGTTCCATTGCAGTCGCCGGCTGACCATGCAAGCCACCAGCGCCGAGACCAACGTCGCCAGCGTCTCGTCATATCTGGGCTTGCCCGTCAAGGTGCTGACGACCTTCGTCAAGGGCAGCCCGATCGCCCGATTCATCAAAGACGATCTCGCGAGCCGGCACATGGACGTCGAGGGCAAGGAAGTCCCACAGGGCGGACCCTGGGGCTATCGTCACCAGTTCAACCTGGCCGATTGCGGCTACGGCTCTCGCGGCCCTCGCGTATCCAACGACCGCGCGGGCGAGGTCGGCCGGACGTTGAACGTCAAGGACTTCGACCTGGAGCGGATCTTCGGCAAAGAAGGCGTCCAGATCGTTCACCTTTCGGGCCTGATCGGGGCTCTCTCCCCTGAGACCGGGACCTTCTGCCTGGAGATCGCGCGGGCGGCCAAGAAGCACGGGACCCGGATCGCATTCGACCTGAACTACCGGGCCTCCTTCTGGAAGGGCCGGGAGAAGGAGCTTCACGCGATCTTCCACGAGATCGCAGGCGTCGCGGATATCCTGGTCGGCAACGAGGAGGATTTTCAGCTCTCCCTCGGCATCGAGGGCCCGGAGGCGGGCGGCAAGGGCCTGGCGGCCAAGATGGACAGCTTTAAAGTGATGATCGACCGGGTTCGACAGGCCTATCCCAACGCCTCGGTTTTCGCGACGACGCTGCGGGAGGTGGTCAGCAGCAACTGCCACCGCTGGGGCGCCCTGATGGCCGAGGGGGGCAACTGGCACACCGTCGAACCTCGTGAAATCGTCGTGCTCGACCGGATCGGCGGCGGCGACGGCTTCGTCGGCGGCATGCTCTACGCCATCCTGCGAGGCTGGGAGCCCGCCAAGTGGGTTCAGTTCGGGTGGGCGACCGGCGCCCTGGTCACCACGCTGCTGACCGACTACGCCCAGCCGGCGGACGAGGAGGAGATCTGGAGCATCTGGGAAGGCAACGCCCGTGTAAAGCGATGAGACTATGAGGATTCGTTCGTCGATGTGGAAGTGCTGGGTGATTGCTCTGCCGTTCATCCTTGTCAGACCGGGATTGGGAGCGGCAGTGATCGACCTTTCATCGGATTTGACACCGGTGCGGAAGGAATTCAAGTTCCCTGCATTGGCGGCCGCCGTGATCGTGGAGGGCAGGCTGCACGCCCTTGGCGTGGCAGGCGTGCGAAAGGACGGCAGCGACGTCGAAGCCGAGCCGAACGATGCTTTCCACTTGGGCTCGTGCACCAAGGCGATGACCGGGTCGCTGATCGGCCTGCTCGTCGAGCAGGGCAAGCTCAAGTGGGATACACCGCTGACAGAGTACTTCCCCGAGTTGAAGGACACGATGCACCCGGACTACCGCGAGGTGACTCTGGTGCATTTGCTCTCTCACCGGGCGGGCATCCCATCAATGACAGCGGGTTTTGCGCCGGTCAACACCCTGCAACTCGTGCAGATTCGCGCGATGGAGTCGCCCGCCACTCAGCGAAAACGCGTCGTGGAGATCGTCCTGACCCAACCCCCGATCAACAAGCCCGGTGAGAAGCAAGAGTACTCCAACGCAGGCTTCACCATCGCGGGCGTCATCGCCGAGCGGGTCATGGGCGAGGACTATGAGTCTCTTTTGACGCGGATGCTGTTCGAGCCGCTGGGGATGCGAACGGCCGGGTTCGGGGCGATGGGCACGCCGGGAAAGATCGACGCCCCCTGGCCGCACCGCAAGGACGGCGATAAGCTCATCCCCATCGAGCCGGGTCCGTTCAGTGACAATCCCTCCTTCCTGACGCCCGGCGGGCGCGTGCATTGCTCGCTGGCCGACTGGGCGAAGTACATTCGGTGCGTCCTGGCGGCCACTCGTGGCGAGGCGAGCCTGCTGTCTGCCTCCTGCGTCGAGCAATTGAAACAGCCCCCGTTCGGCGGCGACTATGCATTAGGCTGGGGCCTCTACGATCGCGACTGGGGCGGCGGCAAGGTCCTCTCTCACGGCGGCAGCAATACCATGAACTACTGCATCGCCTGGGTCGCTCCACGGAAGAACTTCGCCGTCCTCGTGGCCACGAACTGCGCAGGCGACGGCGCCGCAGAGGGCTTGGACAAGCTCTGCGGGATGATGATCCAGAGGTTCCTGGCGGAGAAATGACCACCCGGAAAGACCCCTCCGTCCGATGGGTCCCATTTGTCCTATTCGTCTCATGCCGCTGCGCAATTACGGTTTGACCACTCGGATATCGTCGATGAAGATCTGCCCGGACGTGCCGGCGACCGGATTGCTCCTGTCGCCCACGCCGATGTACATCGTCTCGATCTTGGTCGCCTTCACGCCGGCGCCGGTGAACTCGCTGAGCGGGATGCTCCACTTCGTCCAGACGGTCGTCTTGACGATCCCGGCATCGGGATGCCGGACATAGGCGACTTTTCCGGTGCTGTCTTCGAGTCCAACGTACAAAGGAGCAGCGTCATTCCCTATCTTGCCCCGGACGAAGAGCACGAGCGTATCGACGCCCTCGACGGTCCAATCCTGGACGGAGGAGAACACCCGCGTGATCTCGGCATAGTGCGGCGAGCACGTGTTGTCGTATCGCAGGGGCATGGATTGATACCCCTCGTGGACAATAGTGTGTTCGGTGAACGGCGCGTCGATGTACCCGACGAGCGAGCCGCACTCGTTGTTGCTGAACCAGGTGTCGGTCCAGGTCTGGTAGATCGCCTCGCCGGCGTCGATGTCGTCCGTGTAGGTCTCGAAGTCGTCGACGACGAGGAAATCAGCGGTCGTAAAGCTCCAGACCGAGCCGGCCCACGGGCTGCCCGAGCCGGCGTTGTTCACTTCGTCCACTCGCCAGTAGTAGGTCTTGTTCCACTCGAGTTCGCCGGGGTCGAACGTGGACGCGGCCGCGTCCTGGCGGCCCTGATAGACGCCCACGGCGGTCACGTCGGCGTCGGCCACGGCGTCGGCGTCCTCACCGAAAAAGACGTCCTGCTGCGCCGCGACTTCAGCGGCAGTCCAACTGAGGATGGGCGCCTGCGGGACATGGACGGAGCCGGCCGCAGGATAGGGAGTGGTCGCGTGGACCGGCAACTGCAAGACACCGGCCGGGATCACCTGCCTGCCGATCGAAGGGCTCTGCCAGGATAGCTGGGCGACGGCGCCGCCGCTCTTGTCGTACCACTCCATCTTCACGAGGTAGAACCGGCCGGCCACGAGATCGACCGTCGCGGTGTTGTCGGTGGTGCCGTGGTCGGTCCAGTTGTCGATGATCAGCCGGCCGTCGAGCCAGAGCCGGACGCCGTCGTCGGTCGTGGTGATGAGCTGGTAGGTCTCGGTGAGCGGGGCTTCAAGGTCCGCCGTCCACCGGGCGGACACGGCATCGCTGAGACCACCTGCCACTTCGTTGCTGCCCCAGTCGTGATCGATTGAGTCCTCCGTCCGCGTCACCACCGGGCTGCCGACGGGTTCCGTGCCTTTGAAGTATTCGGCGTGAACGCCGATACCGGGGCCGACAGTCGTGAAGCTCCACACCTCACCGGGATGCAATTGACCGGTGGCGTCATATTCGTCGATCCGCCAGTAGTAAGTCGTATTCTCGGCCAATGTGCCCGGATCATAGGTCAGCTTCGAGATATTGCCTTGGAACACGCCGGCGTCGCCTGCCTTCACGGCGGCCTTGTCGGCGCCGAAGTAGACATCGTGCGACTTGGCGTTCACACCGGCGGTCATGCCAGCGGTCCACGCAAGATCCGCATCGACGTCCACGCCGTCGAGTCCGTTCCACGGAACCGGCAGATAGGCCGTCGAGGGAGCCGCAGTGAATGACCAGACGGCGCCCGGATAGATGGTCGCGCCGTCGGCAGCGACTTCATCGATCCGCCAGTAATAGGTCGTTCCCGGAGCAATCCCGGGCAGATGCCAGTACAGGTGGGCCTCGACCGTGTAGCGAGCCATGAGCTCGTCCGCACCCAGGTCCGGAGTAGTCCCGAAGTAGATGTCGTGAAAAGCGGCGGTCACTCCCGCCGTCCAGCTCACATAAGGCACCTGGATATACTGGGCGCCGTCGGCCGGGTCGGGTTTCGTGGCCTCGATCGGTCCGTTGTCAAACGCTGCGGTCACCAGCTCGCCGGCGACCTCGGACGCGACCGCGTACCCGACGTAGACGCTCTTGGGGATGCCCGGGACCGATGTGCTGTACTGCGAAATCCACGTCTTGTTATCGAGGGAAGAGAAAGCTGAGAAGGTGTCCCCGGTCCGTTTGACCTTGACCCACAGGGGAGTAAAAGTAGTCCCACTGCTGACCTCCTGGGCGGCGCCGTTCATCGTCTCGCGCCCCCAGAAGGTGATCGCGTGGCTGCCGCCCTCCGTGTTCGCGCTGGCGCCCATGAACAGGTACGGCGAGCCGGGCGTCAGCAACACGCGGATCATGACGCCCGCCATGGACCAATCGGCCAGCGCCGGATCGATGCTGACGACCCGTGCGACCAGTTCGCCGTCGCCGGAGAGCGTCTTATAGACAAAGTGGAACTGGTCCTCGCTGGCGCGGATGCCCGTGCCCTCCCCGCGGACCGTCCAGGCCAGTCTGGACGCATCGTACTGCGCGCTGCCGGCGACAGTGGGACTGCCGACGCCCGCACTGGTCCAGCCGGCGGGCAACTGACCCAAAAGAGGAGTTGCGACAGACATCACCCAGAGCAGACAAACCGAATACGTCATCGCCTTATGCATGGCGGGCCTCCTGAAAGAATACACCCCGCGAAAGGTTCGCCCCGTCGCGAATTGGAAAAACCTCCACACAATGCCAAAGCCGCGTTCCGGCATTGAACCAATTTCTTTATACCACATTTTCGGCCCTCCTGCAAGCGGAATAACCCAGGAACAGGCCGGTGAATCGATGTCTGGCGGGTGACGTGATCGTCGTAACGGGACGGAGACGTGAGCCACAACCCCGAGACGGCGCCGGCCCCGATCCGTTCGATCTTGAAGGACGACGAACCGTCAAAACCCAAATCGTCGTCCGGCCGGCGGGACGTTCTTCCCCTGCCGGGCAAACCTGCGAGGTCAGATCGGCGAAGATCCACACGCGGATCGGTCTGGGGCTTGACATCCCCGACTTCAAGAGATATAATGATGGGCGATTTGGGCGTCAGGCGCACAGACGTCTCACCCATCGCGAAATGCCGTCCGACGGCGCAACTCGTAGTTCTGTAGTATGGATACGTCTCGAAAGATCAATGGACTGTAGTTGAAGTACGGACAGAGTCCGATCGTGAAGATGTACGGTATATTGCGGCAACTGCGTATCCTCAGCCTGCTGTCGCTGGCATTCGCTGCGGGCGGGTGCGGCGTATTGCCCGACCGCGGCCTGTCGGGACACGCGAATCGTCTCGTCGCCAGAGGGATCAACGCCCCGCCTCGGGTCCGGTTTGGGGGCTACGCCGCAGCAATCCCCGGGATGACGTTCCTCGGCCGCAATGTCGGATCCCACGACTATTACTGGCCGTTTCCCGAGAAGAACGGGATCGCCTATACCTGTCAGGGCGGGCACATCGATTTCGCCCATCTCCGCAACGGCATCGACTGGACCGCCTATGCCGCAGCCCAGAGTTACAAGCACCTAATGCGAAAGGACACGCAGTTCTCGTGCAGGATGTCCGTGGATCGGTCCCCCACGCACGTTCATATCTCCTACCCGCCGGGTTGGGATTACCTGGCCGAGGAGGATCGCGGGCCGATTGCCGAGAAGATGGCCCTGGCGCTCGGTCCCTACCTGACCTTCACGATGGTGACCTGGCATGAGATCGCCACCTGGTACGGCTACAAGTGCATTGGGCTACCCGTCGAGTACGATTCGGCGTTCAGTTGGGAGGACTCCTACTCGAACCTGCTGGGCACGATGATCGCGACGCGAGCCCTCCAGGACACGGAACACTCCTTCAATAAGGCGGTGACCCTCGCCATCGACGACGAGATGCAGAGGCTCGGCATCCTGCCCTCGGCCCGGCAGGCCCGCTCCGCCAGCAAGTCCATGAAGGGCCAATGGTACTCCGGCACCTTCGTCCTGCTCTTCGACATGAAGAAACGCAACTTCGATATCGGCCTGGACGACGGATACGTTACACCGACCCTGGTGCCCGACGTGCCACAGTGCCCCGGCGCGGAGCCTCAATCCTACCCGGTCCCGACGCTCGGTGTCCTCGGCGAATACGGGTTCTCTGCGACGGTCGAGGTCGAGCCCCGCGAGTGGGAGAAGGGCAAGATCCTGCGCGTCGCTTTCGGCGACAAGCCGCACAAACGGATCGATGTCGAGACCGATCTGGCCATTATCATGGACCACATCCAGCGGGAAGCGGCGGCGAAATACGGTCCCGAGTACGAACCCGACGGCCGACAGCGCGAGCTGCAGTACGTGCGGACCAGCAAGTAACCGCGTCTCACCGGCAATTTCCCATTTACGATCCGCCTTGCGAGGTGTATTTTTGCGCTCAACCGCGTGAAGGATCGGTCGGGAATCGTCCTTATCTGCCCGCTCGCCGGGATCGTGTGAGGCATGAGAACCATGAAGAATCGTCTGCTGTCGGGATTGTCGCTCGTTGGTATTCTGCTGCTGGCGCTCCAGGGCGCCGGGTGTGGGGTAATCCCCGATAAGGGGCTCAGAGTCCCCGCCAACGATCTGGTGGCGCACGGGTTGAACTTCGCCCCGCGAATCCGCTATGGCGCCTACCCGACCTCGATCCTCGGGACCCCCTGGGCCGGCCCGAAGCTCGGAACGCATGGGTATTACTTCCGCCTCTCGGAGAAGAATGGTATCGCCTACGCGTGCCGGGCCGGACACGTGGACATCATGCACGTCCGCATCGCAGCCGACTGGACCGCATATCTCGTGGGCGAGAGCTACAAGCACATCATGCGAGGCGACGAGAGCTTCGCCTACAAGCTGCTCGTGGACCGCTCGAAAAACCGCGTGAAGATCGCCTATCCCGAGAATTGGAAGGGCCTCTCGAAGGACGAGCAGAGCCGGATCGCGCGCGAGGTGGCGGTGGCGATGGGACCCTATCTGGCCTTCACGATGGTCACCTGGCACGAGATCATCACCTGGTACGGCTTCCAGTGCATCGGCCTGCCGACGGAGTACGCCTCGGCATTCAGTTGGGAGGACTCGTACTCGAACCTGCTGGGCACGATCCTGGCCACACGGGCCTTGCAGGACCGCGAGCACACCTACAATCAGGCGATCAAGATCGTCCTCGATGAGGAGATGCAGAAACTCGGCGTTCAGCCCAAGAAGTTCTCGAAGCACATGAGCGAGTCCGTTTATGGCACCTGGTACAAGGGCAGAGTCTCGATGTTCGTCACCCTGCGGCGGAGGAACTTCGACATCGGTCTCGACGACGGCCTTCTCACACCGACGCTGCTGCCCAACGCGGCGGGCTGCGAAGGGGCTCAGCCGGTTTCCTATCCGGTGCCGACGCTTGATGCGCTGTCGCAATATGGCTTCTCGGCCCACGTGGAGATCCGGCCGCGAGAGTGGGAGAAGAATCGCGTCCTGCGGATCGTCTACCCCGACAAGAAGGGCAAGCGAATCTTCCCGACGGAGCACTTCCCGATCATCATGGCGCAGATCCGCCGGGAGGCCGAGGCCAGGTA
>JBDKRX010000023.1:0-2626 GCA_039683175.1 Phycisphaerales bacterium | reverse complement strand
CAAATACGAAGACCAGAAACTCCCAGGGCCCGCCGTCGATTCGGATGCCCAGGATGAAAGACCCGAGCAGGCCAAGGTATAGCAGGGAAAAGCAACTGATTCCGCAGTTGGCCAGCACACCGGCGGTCCCAAATCGAGCGTGCTGCTGCCACAGCATCGTAGCGAGCGTAAGTGCCGTTGCCAGCGGGAGATAGGTTCCCTGCGGCAAGGAGATGAGTCGTGCGCCGTACCACGCGGTCGACAGGAGAATCAGGCCGATGGCGCAAGCCGGGTTCAGCACGACAAGGCCCTTCGCAGCCGCAAGCCCAGCCAGTTCCAGCCCCCCCAGGCTCACCACGCAGGTGACCACAAGGGCCAGCAGCGTCGCCTGGACCTGCCGGTCGTCGGCAGTGGAGGTGGTGATAGAGCCGTCGAGCCAGCCGTCGAGGAGGACGAAGCCCGAGAACACCACGGTCATCAAGGACCCGAATAGCAGTCTGTGTTTGAGCATGGCTATCGTACAGGAAAGGCAGGATGGCGAAACCGAAAGAAGATCGGAGCCCCAGGCAGCGTCCCTGACCTTCTCAACTTCTCACCTTCTTGCCTTCCGTCTTCTCGTGAGTCCGCACACTCGGATCGATCGCGCCAAACCGCCGGTCCCTCGCGGCATACGCCAGAATCGCTTGATCCAGCGAGTCGTCGTTGAAGTCCGGCCAGAGGGTGTCGGTCACATAGAACTCGCTGTAGGAAATCTGCCAGAGCAGGAAGTTGCTGACTCGCAGTTCGCTGGCCGTACGGATCAGAAGGTCGGGATCGGGCACGCCCGCCGTATACAGATGCCTGCCGACGCAGCTCTCGTCGATGTCCTGCGGCTTGAGCCGGCCTTCGACGCAGGCCTGCGCCATAGCCCGCGTGGCATCAACGATCTCCGCTCTGCCGCTGTAGTTCAAGGCCAGTGCCAGCACCATGCCGGTATTCGCGCGGGTCAGTTCCATCGTCCCGGCCAGAGCAGTCGTGACCGACTCGGGCAACCCTTCCACCCGCCCGAGATGAACCAGCCTGACGTTGTCGCGCGCGAGCGTCGGCCGAATCGCCACGAGATAATCGGCGTAGAGGTGCATCAAGGCATTCACTTCCGCCTTGGGGCGCTTCCAGTTCTCCATGCTGAAGGAGTACAGCGTCAGCGACTGCATCCCCAGATCCACACACGACTGGGAGATCATCTCGGCAGTCTTGGCGCCCTGGCCGTGCCCCTCGTATCGGGGGAGGTTCCGGCCCTGGGCCCAGCGACCGTTGCCATCCATGATGATCGCGATGTTGCGGGGCAACTGCTCGGGACGAAGCCCGAGTCGAGCCGCAGTGGCCGCCAGCTTCTGATCCATATCGCTCATAGTCATAGGTGCGAGGGATTATGCCTGAAAAACAAATTCGAAATCCGAATATCGAAATCCGAAACAAATCCAAATGAGACAAGTTCAAAGGACCGAAACGCCGTTGCGGGTCGCCAACCTGTTTGAAGCATTTGGATTTCGATCATTTGTGCTTGTTTCGGATTTCGGTATTCGAGTTTCGGGTTCTCTTACTTCATGATGGTCTGGCTTCGCTTGGGTCCCACGCCGATCATCTCGGCGGGCCTGCCGGCGATCTGCTCGATCCGCCGAACGTAGGCTTGCGCCGCCGCAGGCAAGTCTTCGAAGCAGGTGGCGTCGCTGAGGTCGTCCTCCCAACCGGGCAGGGCCTCGTAGACCGGCCTGGCCTTGGCCAGCCTGTCGATGTTGGCCGGGAAGAACGTCGTCTCCCGACCGTCGATCTCATACGCCCGGCACACTTGAAGCTGCTTGAGGCCGGTGAGGGTGTCGAGGTGCATCAAGGCCATCGCATCCACCGAGCCGATCCGGATGCTGTAGCCCGCGGCCACCGCGTCGAACCATCCGCACCGTCGCGGCCGGCCGGTCGTCGTGCCGTACTCGTGGCCCTTCTCGCGGATGTACTGGCCAATCTCATTGTCCAGTTCCGTCGGGAAAGGCCCTGCCCCGACGCGGGTCGTGTACACCTTGGCGACCCCGATGTACTTGTTCACCATCTTGGCGGGCACACCGCAACCGGAGGGCAGGCCCAGCGAACTGCAGTTCGAACTGGTCACGTAGGGGAACGTGCCGTGATCGAGGTCCAGCAGCGAGCCTTGCGCCCCTTCGAAGAGAATGGATTTTCCCTCGCCGATGGCGGTGTGGAGCAGCTCCGTCGTATCGGTCGTGCAGGGCAACAATCGCTGCGCATACGATTTGCAGCTCTCGATGACCGTGTCCACATTCATCGGTTCGGCGCCGTAGAGGGCGCCGAAGAGCTTGTTCTTGTATTCGAGGATCGTCTTGAGCTTGGCGGCCAGCGCCTTCAGGTCGCGGAAATCACTCATCCGCACGGCGTAGCTGCGTCCCACTTTGTCCGCGTAGCAGGGCCCGATGCCGCGAACGGTCGTGCCGATCTTCTGCTTGCCGAGCGATTCCTCGCGCAACTGGTCCTCGCGTTTGTGGTAGTCCAGGACCACATGGGCGTTCTCGCTGATGAACAGCCGGCCGGCCAGGGAGATCCCCCGCTGGGCGAGACCATCGATTTCGCCGATGAGCACGGCAGGGTCCACCACCACGGC
>JBDKRX010000022.1:0-7863 GCA_039683175.1 Phycisphaerales bacterium | reverse complement strand
CAATCCCGAGGTCCTGGAGCGATTCAAGAGCCGCAGTGTGATCGTCGACACGATCCGGCGGTTCCTCACGTCCCGGGGCTTCCTCGAAGTCGAGACGCCCATGATGCAATCGATCCCCGGCGGGGCGGCCGCCCGGCCGTTCATTACGCATCACAACGCCCTCGACCTCGATTTGTACCTGAGAATCGCGCCGGAGCTGTTCCTCAAACGGCTCCTCGTTGGCGGCATGGAACGCGTCTTCGAGATCAATCGCAATTTCCGCAACGAAGGGCTGGACCGCCAGCACAATCCGGAATTCACGATGATCGAGGTCTATCAGGCATACGGCAATTACCACGTCATGATGGACCTCACGGAAGAGCTGATTTGCGCGTGTCTCGAAGCCGTCGGCGCCGGCATGAAGGTCCAGTTCGGCGACCGGCAGATCGATTTCCAGCGGCCTTGGCGGCGGGCGAAGTACGTCGACCTGCTCAAGGAATTCAGCGGCTGCGACATCGATGACGTCAAGGCGATCCGAACCAAGGCCCGCGAATTGAATATTGAAGACGCGGGCATGGACGACGCCGTCGTGACCAACGAGGTGTTCGAGGCCACGGTCGAGCACAACCTCATTGCCCCCACCTTCGTGATCGACTATCCGGCGATCCTGTGTCCGCTGACTCGGCCCAGCAAGGCCGACCCGCGATATGCCGAACGATTCGAGCTGTTCGTCGTCGGCATGGAACTGGCCAACGCCTACACGGAATTGAACGATCCGGCGATCCAGTACGAGAACTTCCTCCACCAGCTTCGCGGCCAGGAGGAATCCATGGCCAAGATGGATGCGGACTTTGTGGACGCCCTCAAGTACGGCATGCCGCCGGCGGGCGGCTTGGGCATCGGGATCGACCGGCTCGTCATGGTGCTCACCGGGGCCACGACGATCCGAGACGTGATCCTGTTCCCGCTGCTGAAGCCTGTGACCGCGGAGAACAAGTAACCCGGGCCGCGGCATTGCGGCGGAAGGTTGAACCGGCGCCGGGCATGGGTCGAGCGGCGAGGGGTGAGGCCGTCAAAACCGTGTCCGGCCATGAATCGTTGGATGGCCTGCTTCGCCCGACATTTGTGCAGTGGTCCTGAACGCGGATGTTGAAACTGTTCCTTTGGCTGAAGTACCTTCGCAAGCGGCGGATCATTCTCCTGAGCATCGCGGCCGTGGCGATGTCGGTCTCTCTCCTGATCGTTGTGGCCAGCCTGTTCACCGGGTTCATCGCGGCGTTCGAGCAGAGCGCGGTCGAAATGCTCGGCGACGTGATGATGGCGGCGCCGCAGGACAAGAAGTTCGAGAAATATCCCGCTCTGATCGAGCGACTGGAACAATCCGAGGTTGTGGAGACTGCCTCGGCGGCCCTTTCCTCCGAGGGGCTCCTGCACCTGGGACGTGGCAACGTGCGGCCGGTGAGCGTCTGGGGGATCCAGCCGGATCGCAGGGCACGAGTGACCGGGTTCAAGAAGACCCTGATGCTCCAAAGCCAGGCACAAGGGGATCCGTCGCTGGCTGTCCCCGATGCGCCGGACGAGATCGGCGGCTTCGTCGGGATTGGCGTGGTCGGCCGGCCCGATGAAGAAACCGACGAGTACGATCAGCAGGCGATCCTCAAGGAGGCCATCGGCGAACAGCTTCACGTCATTACCGGCACAGCGGACTCCGCCGCGGGCCCCGATCAGGTCCCCAAGCGAAGGACCATTTCCTTCCGTGTCGTCGATCTTGTCTATTCGGGCGTACACGAACTGGACAGCGGTTTTGTGTATCTCCCCATCGAGGCGCTTCAGAAGGAGCTATACCCGGGCCAACAGGGTGATCTGGCGACGAAAATCAACATCCGTTTGAAACCCGGCGTCGATCCCTATGCCGCGGTGCTGAAGATTCAAGAACTCTGGAGCGACTTCGCCTCGCGCGAGTTGGGGTGGAAGACGCTCGACATCATCGACACCCGTGTCGAGACCGCCCAGCAGTTGCAGAGCCAGTACGTGGCTGAGATCAAGAAGCAGATGGGCGTTCTGCTGCTGATCTTCGGCGTGGTCAGTTTCAGCGTGGTCGTGCTGGTGTTCTGCATCTTCTACATGATGGTCAAGCTCAAACAACGGGACGTCGCGGTCATCAAGAGCTGTGGCGCCGCGAGTTCCTCCGTCGTCAGTCTGTTTCTGGGGTTTGGGGTCTCCGTGGGCGTCGCGGGATCGGGAATCGGCGCCATGCTGGGATACGTGATCACGCGGAACATCAATGTGGTCGAAGGGTGGATTCGCATCCTCTTCGGCCTGAAGCTCTGGAAGAGCAGCGTCTACATGTTCGACAAGATCCCCAACCAGGTGGACTGGGCCGGAGCGATGCCCATCGTGGGACTGGCGATCCTGGCGGCGGCCCTGGGGGCGTTGATTCCCGCCATCGTGGCGGCCAGAACGAGGCCCGTCGAGGTGTTGCGTTACGAATAACGCTCCGAAGAGACAACTGTGTACAAGCTCATCCTGACAATTCGATATCTCTTGAAACGGCGCATTACCCATTTCGCGATCGCGGCGGTCGCGCTGTGCGTCTTCATCGTCGTCGTGGTCATGACGGTGATGGCGGGTCTGGTCGGCGAGTTCAAGCAGAAGAACCACGATTTCGTCGGTGATTGTGTCGTCGGGACCGAATCGCTCGTCGGGTTCCCGTACTACGAGCAGTTCATGGAACTCCTGGAGGAATCGGGCCTCGTGGCCGGCATGTCCCCCGTCGTCAAGAACTATGCCCTGCTCACCGTCGTGGATCACGACTTCAAGCAGGGCGTGGAGATCCTGGGGATCGACCCGGCGATGCACTGTCGGGCCACGAATTTCGGGCAGACCCTGCATTTTCGTGCGGCACAGCCGGAGAAGGCCTTCCAGCCGCTCCAAGACCCGAATGCTCATGGCTGCGTGTGGGGGATCGATATGATTCTGCCTCGCAGCGCGCAAAGCCAGTACTCCTACGGGGCTCGACCTCCGCTGCTTGCGGTGACGCTGACGTGCTTTCCTCTCAACGCCAAAGGGGCTCCGGCCGGAGCGGGAAGCAACCCCGTTCAGACGCAGAGCTTTCTCTACAGCGACTACGCCCACACAGGGATTGCCCGGGTGGATGGCAACCTGGTGTACATCCCGCTCGACCAGGCGCAGTTGTTGTGCATGAGCCCGGGGGAAAAGCGAGTCACCGCGATTCACCTCCTGTTCCGGCCTGGAGTGGGCGTCGGCGAAGGGACCCGGCAGGTCGCCGAACTGTGGGACCGGTTCAAGCAGGCCGGTGCCAATAGACCCAACAGCGGGCTCATGGATACGGTGACCGTGCAGGATTGGAAGAGGTATCGCCGGGCGTTCATCGCTCCCATGGAAAAGGAGCAGGCCCTGTTGAGCCTGATGTTCGTCCTGGTCGGCATCACGACGGTCTTCATTGTCTTCGTCGTTTTCTACATGATCATCGCCAACAAGAGAAAGGACATCGGAATTCTCAAAAGCGTGGGTGCCTCGAACGTCAGCGTTCTGTCGCTGTTCGCGGGGTTCGCCTTCAGCGTGGGCCTGATCGGATCGTGCGTGGGGACGCTCGCAGGGTGGCTGTTCCTGACGAGGATCAATCGGATCGAACAGTGGCTCTACGAGCATTTCGGCTGGCAGTTATGGGACCGCACGATCTATGCGATCGGCGATATCCCCAGCCGGATCGAACCGGAGGTGATCGCAGTCATTATCGGCTGTGCGGTGGCTGCCTGTGTGGTTGGGGCCCTCGTCCCCAGTTACCTTGCGGCTCGACTGCGGCCGGTGGAAACGCTCCACGCCATGCGAACGTAGGTTTGACGCAGCCTGGGAATTGCGGTAAGGACTTCGACAGTACGATGCCATCAGAGGATCCATGAGCCAGTTGCCTGTCATACTGAAAGCGGAGAACATCCACAAGTCCTACCGGATGGGCGCGACGAAGGTCAACGTCCTCAAGGGGGCGGATCTGGCGGTGCACGAAGGGGAGTTCGTCGCCATCATCGGGGCCTCCGGCAGCGGCAAGAGCACGCTCCTCCACGTCCTGGGCGGTTTGGACAGGCCCGATAAGGGCGTGATCCGGTTCGACGGGCGCGACCTGAACCGTGTCCGGGCCCGGGAACTGAACAAATTCCGCAACGAAAGGGTCGGCTTCGTATTTCAGTTCTACCATCTGTTGGACGAGTTAAGTGTATTGGAGAACGTGCTGTTGCCGGCCATGGTTTCGCGCAGCGTCGTGGGCTGGATGGCGAGTCGGCGGATGGTCCGCCAAAGGGCGGAGGCCCTGCTCGACCAGTTGGGTTTGGGCCAGCGCGCCGGGCACAAGCCCTATCAGTTGTCCGGCGGCGAACGGCAGAGAGTCGCCATCGGCAGGGCCCTGATGAACGAGCCCAAGCTGCTTCTGGCGGACGAACCGACAGGAAACCTTGACTCGGCCACAGGAAATGGTATCCTGAATATTTTCGAAACGCTCAACCGAGCCGGGCAGACCATCGTCATGGTGACCCATGATGAACGGATCGCTCGCAAGGCCCAGCGGATCGTGACGCTGGTGGACGGCCGGGCCAGGCAACTGGAGGCGTGAGGTGTGACTATGGGGTTGAAGATTTGGCTCAATACAGGTCTCGTGGATGAAGCCGACGCCAAGGTCTCGGTTTTCGATCACGGTCTACTCTATGGAGATGGCGTTTTCGAAGGGATTCGAGTCTACAGCAGCAAGGTGTTCGAGCTCGAGGCGCACGTCAAGCGGCTCTACGAGTCCGCCCTTGCCATCCGGCTTGCGATGCCCATGGCGAAGGGGGAATTGGTCGCCGCGATCGAGACGACCGTGAAGGCCAACGGGATCGTCGACGGATACATCCGGCTCGTGGTCACGCGGGGCGTCGGCTGTCTGGGCCTCAACCCGTTCACCTGCGAGAAGGGCGGCCTGATCATCATCGCGAGCACGATCCAGCTCTATCCGGAAGAGCTGTACGAGACGGGCATGCGAGTGATCAGCGCCACGACGGTTCGCAACCATCCGCTGGCGATTCCGCCGCAGGTGAAGAGTCTGAACTACCTCAACAACATCCTGGCGAAAATCGAGGCGCTGGATTCGAACGTGCCCGAAGCCATCATGTACAATCACGAGGGGTACGTTGCCGAGGCGACCGGGGACAACGTCTTCATCGTTCGCAACGGCGTCGTCTGTGCGCCGCCGGTCGAGGCCGGCAGCCTGGAGGGCATCACGCGCGCGGTGGTCATGCGGCTTGCCCGCCGGGAGAAGCTGGAGGTCGTCGAAAAGAACCTCACCCGATGCGATCTGTACATCTGCGACGAGTGCTTCCTGACCGGCAGCGCCGCAGAGGTCATCGGGGTCGTCGAGATCGACGGAAGGACCATCGGCGACGGCAGGCCGGGTCCCATCACCCGGCGACTGAGAGAGAAGTTCTTCGCGTACGCCCATGGGAAGGGGCAATAGTGGACGGAGTTTCGCCGCGTTCGTGCATTCGCTCGTCCCGAGCTATGGAATCGTCGACCCGCATGAGTAATCCGGAGAACGCCCCTTGGCGAGGGATACCCTCGTTCCGGCGGATCGATGTCCAGCTTGGGCAGGTGAGCGAGCTGATCCGCCATTCGTTGACCGCTTGCAGTCCGGCAGGAGAGGTGTCGCCTCTGCTCGATCATTTCAATGCCCACAGCGGGAAACTGCTCCGGCCCGGCCTGGTCCTGCTTGCCGGCGCGTGTTTCGACGTCCCGACGCAGGAGCATCTCCAGGTCTCGGCCATGGTGGAGATGATCCACCACGCTACATTGCTGCACGACGATGTGATCGACGACGGGCATCTGCGGCGGGGGGCCCCGACGGTGAATCATCTCTGGGGCAATGAGTCCGCCGTGCTGCTGGGCGATTTAGTGCTCAGTCAGGTCTTTCGCATGGCAGCCGACCTCAACCCCTCCGCGGCCAGGATCGTCGCGCAAACCGCGATCCGGGTCTGCGAGGGCGAACTGCGGCAGGTTGGACAGAGGCGCAACTGGCATCTCAACGAGGCCGAGTATATCGACATCATCACCGAAAAGAGCGCCTCGTTCTTCAGCGGCTGCTGCCGATTGGGGGCCTTGCTGTCGCATGCGAGTGAAGTTCACGTGGAGTCGCTCGCTCGCTTCGGCCTGTTCGCCGGAATCGCATTCCAGATTGCCGACGATCTCCTCGACATCACCGGCGATGAGGCCCGGATGGGCAAAACGGGACACAGCGACGCGGCCAAGGACAAGCTCACTCTGGCCGTGATCCATCTGCTTGGGACGGTGGGGGAGTCACAGGCGGCGCAGGTGCGGGCCATGCTGGAGTCGCAGAATACGTCGCGATGCGAGCTGGCCGATATGCTGCGACGCGCCGGCAGCCTGCAATATGCCCAGGAGCGGGCCCAGGCATACGTGACCCAGGCGATCCAGGCCTTGGCCGACCTGCCTGCGGGCGATGCCCGCGATGCCCTCGTCGAGACGGCGCGATTCATGGCGAACCGGACGGTCTGACGGCATGTCTACTGCCCGAGAGCCTCGGGAATGAAGACCACGCCAACGCCGACGAGCCAGGAGTCCGCGGTGATCTGGCTCTCGGCCCACAGGTTCCACCGATCCGCCATGTCCCAGTTCGCGCCGAAGTGCCCGCCGAACTGGGAGGATTCCTCCAGGTCGCTGGTCCATGTCAGTTCGCCGGCATCTCCCGGCACGACGCCCTTGAAGTCCAGGTCTCCGTCGATGAACTGCAGGAAGGGCCCGGCCCAAAACCGCCATGTGTCTATCTGATAGGCGGCCGCTACGCTGA
This sequence comes from Phycisphaerales bacterium, assembly GCA_039683175.1. Taxonomy (GTDB): domain Bacteria; phylum Planctomycetota; class Phycisphaerae; order Sedimentisphaerales; family Anaerobacaceae; genus PLanc-01. Next base: position 1,034 of record JBDKRX010000022.1, on the reverse strand, counting down.
TCTGGGTCTGCCAGTATTCGATCTCCGCATCGCCCACCCAGATATCGTCGGACAGGATGGGATCGGCGATTTCGAAATCGCTTTCACCCGGTTTGAACCAGGTCGCCTGGGCCTGTCCTCCGAAGGTCCAGGGGCCCCACCGACAGAACGTCACCCGAGTCCCGATTCCCCCTGCGAATCCGTAGCCGCCGTCGAAGCTGCCTTGCCTCTCCACCGTGCTGCCATCGGATGGTACCGCAACGATGTCATCGCTGGCGTCTGCGGCGCCCAGTCGGACGAAGACGCTCCAATTGTCGCAGATTCCGTACGCCACATTCGCGAGGAACAGGTTCGAGGCGAGATCCTCGATCTCGAAATCCTGCTTCCAGAAGATATCGGGGAACACATAGGTGAGCTTGCCGGAGGCTTCCATGTCGGACGTGTCGTGGGCGACTTCCCCGCTGACGGACCATTGCCCCTCTTCCAGTGTGGTGATCGGCAGGCCCATCGGGGCGCCGCCGGAGGCAATCGAGGCACATACGCCCAGCGCCAGGAACGCTGCGGCCAGAGAGGTCCTTGTCTTTTTCATTTCCCGCTCCTTTCAAGTCGTGTGCTCGTCGTTGATACCCCTGGGCACGGGAATAAGTCCCGGTTTTGGGCCTCAATCCTGTGACTTCCCATCCTATGAAATGTACCGTGGAGGCCAAAGGGCGTCAAGCTGTTTGGAGTTCCGCGTTTACGCGGTCCTGAGCCGCCTGAAGGCGGAACTCCAAACCCCGCAACGATGGTGATTCGCCTGTTCGGGCTTGTCGTGGCCCATCGGAGGCGATGCCAATGTCCATGGGCGAAAAAAGGTTCATCACGGAATTGCGGAATCCGGCGTTCGCCGGCGAATTCGACTCCGGACGCAGGCTGAGGGTCCATCTCAGGGGCTCTGAGGCTGTGAAAGAATTCGAATTATAACAGCACCTCTGTTTTATCTCTGTGACGAGGTCGGGCTTCGTTTATTCGGTAGATCGCAACCGACTCCGACATGCCCGAATGTCCGTCGCCTC
>JBDKRX010000021.1:0-62492 GCA_039683175.1 Phycisphaerales bacterium | reverse complement strand
CACGCTCCATCGCCACCACGCGGGCATCCAACAGCACCAGCGGGCGCCGGACGTCGTACCGTCGTATGATCTCCAGGATCTGATCCGCGATGTCCGAGGGCGCGGTGATCGTCAGGAAATGGCCTGGATCGTTGGGATCGTTCGCATTGGCGATCTCCGCTTGGACGTACCGTGTTTGCTGCTTCGGCAGGAGCCCCTTCGCCCTCTCCGGCGTGATGTGATTGAGCCGGACGTGGCGCGTCTCGGCAAGCCGGAGGAATGACTGGCTGTCCGGCCCGTTGTCGCCGATCAGGTAGTAGTTGGCCATTCTCCGGAACGAGTACGGCGTACCCGAGAGCATCATGGTCAGGGCCGTCTCCAGCGGCACGTTCTCGAAGCTGGCCGTCGTGGGCAGCGTAACGTTCGGATCGCAGATGATCGGCACGCCCACTTCGCTGGTGATGTCCTGCAGGGCCAGGTTGATTTCCGTTCCCGAGAGATAGGCGCTGGTGAGCGGGTAGTACACCTCGTACGTGTTGTCGGGCAGGACCCGGAACGTATAGGGCTTCTTCGTCGCCTCCAGAATCTGAGTCAACGCCTGCTCGACGGACATGCCCGTCACACTGTCGACTCCGACCGACGTGGGATCATCCTTCACGGTCAGATCGACGGCAATCCGGGTGTTCGTCCGGCGAGCCAGCTCGCCCAGCGTGCTGTGCAGTCTCGGCGTCAGCGCGTTGCTCTGGGTCGTCTTCCCGCCTGGCAGCAGAGCATCGGAGCCGGCGCCGTTCTCAATCATCTGCTCGATCCGGGTCTTCAATTGGAGCAGGGACACCGCCTTGTTCGTATTCGCCGTACTGGGCGGCAGAGCCATCACCGCGTCGTATTCGCTCTTGATCTGCGTCAACTGACGAAGCAGTGCTTCCCGATTGCTCCCGTCGGGCTGTGGCGCTGGAGTCCCATCGTCCGGCGGTGTCACACGACCGCCGTCGGCCGGCGGCGTCACACGGCCGCCATCGGCCGGCGGTGTCACACGACCACCATCGGCCGGCGGTGTAACCGGTGGCGTGACCGGCTTCTTCGGCGCCGTCGCATCGTAGTCTTCGATCACAGGGGTGTCGAAGCTCGGGAACGTATCGAACTCGAGATCCTCTCGGTAGTAGTTCAGGGTACCGGTCCACCCGTAGGGCACCTTGACGTTGTATCGACCCGTGGCGTCCGTCAGGGAAGGCACGGTGTTGTCGTTCGGCTCCGCGGTGACCCGGACGCCCTGGATGGGCTCCGTCGGGGAGAACTTGATCACATCCGAGAGCGTCAGCATCTTGACTTCGCCGACGATCGACTGGTTGGCAAGCGGGCCCGTCACCGGTTCGAATGCCTTCGCCGGCGGGCTGAAGGTGTACCCGTCCAACTGGGGAGTGATCTTGCCTCTCCAGTTGTGGTCCACTTTGACCTCGAAGAAGCCCTCCTGATCCGTCGTGGTCGGCTTCACCGGAGCGGTTCCCTCGCCCACGATCGCGACGCCCGCAACGGGGTTGCTCTTCTTGTCCAGGATCTTGCCCGAGATCGCATGCTGGATCGTCCGGGCCAGGTAGTCTTGATTCGTCTGCGGCATGAAAACGTCGGCGTACACCCGTTCGGCGGGCTCGAACTCGTACCCGTTCTTCTTCGGGGTCACCTTGCCGTCCCAATTGTAGTCCACCTTCACGCTGTAGGAGCCGTCCTGCTTGGAGGTCACCGAGACCGGGAATCCAGCAAGCTGCACCCCGGGCAATTGGACGTTTCCGGAGATCTCGAAGTAGACTTTCTCTCCCTTGTAATTCTGATCGGCCTGGTTCGCCGTGACGCCCGAATACGGTCGCTCCAGCGGCGTGAACGTGTACCCCTCCTTCTCCGGGATCACCGTGCCGGTCCAGTTGTACTCGACCTGCACGCTGTAGAAGCCCTTCTCGTCGCTCTTCACATTGCCGGGAAGGCCGGCCAGCGCAACCTCGCCGACGCCGGTCATGCCTTCGATCTTCAGGTAGACCGGGGCCGAGTTGTAGTTCTCGTTTTCCTTCGCCTCGACGACCTTCTCGTACTTCTTCGAAAGCGGGGTGAACGTCAAGCCGGGCTTCTTCGGGGTGACCGTCCCGTTCCATCCGTGCTCGACCGACACCATGTAGAACCCGGTCGGATCGCTGACCACGTCCCCGGGGAAACCCTCCATGACCACGCCGTCAATGCCGACGGACCCGGAGATCAGGTACGACAGGACCTCCGTATCGTAGTCCTGATTGGCCTGCGAAGTCAAAACCATCACATACTCTCGCGTTATGGGCGTGAAGTTGCAGCCTTCGCGGGTCGGCGTGACCGTGCCGCTCCACTCGTAGGGGACCTCGGCCTTGTAGCTGCCGTCCGCTCCGGTCACCGGATCGCCGGGCAGACCCTTCATGACGATGCCGGCGCGTTCGGCGTTGCCGGAGATCGTGTACGTCACCGGGGACTGCTTGTAGCTGTCCTGAGAACTCTTGGTCAGGTTCACATACGGACGGCTGGGCGGGTCAAAGCGAAATCCCGCCTTCTCGGGCGTAACCGTGCCGGTCCAGTTGTACTCCACGGTCGTCGTGTAGCGGCCCTGCTCGTCGCTGATCACATCGAGGGGAAAACCGGTCAGTTTGACGCCGGGAAGACCGACGGAACCGGAAATGGTGAACTTCACCGGTTCCGCGGTGTAGTTCTGGTCGGACAGGTTGGCCGTAGTCTTCGTGTTATAGACCCTCTCCGGCGGCTGGAACGTGTACCCCGTCTTCGTGGGGGTAACCTTGCCGGTCCACCCGTAGTCGACCTGGGCGGTGTACGCGCCGTTCTCGTCGGTCTGGATGCCGGGAAGGCCCGTTAATGTCACCCCTGCCAAGCCTATGGAGCCTGAGATGGTGAACTTCTTTTTCGTTACACCGATGGTTTGGCTGCGTGCTTCCGGTGCGAACAGTAAGATCGCACAGAGGGCAATCATCCCGCTCAAAGGTAGTGTACCGACATGTCTCCTGGCCATAGGTTAAGGTCCCTTTCTGCAGCCGTTATGACGCCATCCCACGGCTTAACATGTATCGGCAATCCCGCGCCCTGCTTTAGCAAAAACCTCCCCTGCCGTATGCTACAAGTATCACAACTTGATAAGCGTTCTCCCCGTCTGTCCATCGGGAGTTCTGTCCCATCCGACGCTTCTGGCGGCCTTCTGCCCGCCCTCTTCATACACCTCGATGATGATCTGGTTCTGGGCTTCTTCCGAGATCATCTGGTCCTGGGCTTCCGCCTTCACCAGGGCCGCGGTCAGACGATAGAAGCCCACGGGAATCTCGGCCACATCCAACACGCCGGAGAACGTCCGTTTTTCGAAGGGCAGGAAAACACTCGCCTGGCCCGAGGACTCCATGAGGAACTGGGCGACCTTCGCGCCGGCGTCCCCGGTCACAATGCCGCGGCACCGGGGGTCACAGTAAGTTACCCCCCCGTTCGCGAAGGTCGAAGTCGCGATGTACCGGCCGGGCGTGATGGATTGGGACAGCGTAAACAGTTCCGTATCAATCTGGGGCGTAGCGGTCGCCTTGGTATTCGTCAGGCAGACGTTTACCGTCTTCATTCCGGCCGACGAGCCGTCCGCATACGTCGTATGGATCCGCAGCGTGCCATAGTAGTTCGAGTAGTCCGTGGCCGTAGCCGGCACCTTCACGTTCACGTTCACGTTCCGCCGGGAGTACCGCGGGAGCAGGAACTCCTCGGGCATCAACCTCACCCAGTCGGCACAACCCAGGTCGTCGCCTTTGATGTTGCGGCCATTGACGAGGTTGCGCATGTGCGCGGGCAGCATGAATTCCAAGTTCACCGTCACCGGGTCCTCGCATACGTTCGTCACCTGGATCGAGCCGCCTCGACTCGCCCCGTGGACGACGTCGATGAACAGGTTCTCCTTGTCCAGATCGATCGGTGCGATGGTCCTGGGATCGACGATGCGCCGGTCACCCACGAAGTCGAATTCATTCGAATACCCGCTGCCCCGGCGTCCGTCCACATACAGGTATCCTTCCACCCTGTACTTGCCGCTGGGCAACACGGTCCCCACGTCCTGCGTGAGCTTCAGCGAAACGCCCGGGATGATCCCGCAGGGCGAAAGTTTCATGTCCGCAACTCTGCGCCAATTGCCGCCGACTTCCTGCTGAACTCGGAGCACCCCCTGCAGACGCGAATAGGTGCCACCGTTGTTCGTGACGTTCATCCAGGCGACCACCGACGCGGTGGGTCTCTCCAAGGTCGCTTCATAGTATTCCAGGCCCACGTCCGTCACCGTGATCGCATGCTGCACCGGAGTCCCTGCCTGCGACTGCAGGACGACGGGCACGATGTATCGCAACCCGACCAGCGCGCCGCCGAAGGGACCGTCGATCACCGTCTGACGCGGCGCCGTCTCGGCAACCAGTGCAGCGAAGTAGAAACCTCGCGTCCCCGGCGGAATCGTAGCCATCAAGTGGACGGGAGCAACCTGGTAAGGATCGACCGTCACGCTCTCCAGGTCGATGGTCAGCCAGCTCTTGCAGCTCCGCAGTTTCGACACATCCACCGTGTTGTTCGGATCGTTCGGGTCAACCTCTTTCCAGATGCCGTGGATATTCTGACTGAGGTCGGTGAGCTTCAAGGACACCAGTTCGGTCGTGTCCCTGCTGAGGTTCTCGACCTTGAACTCAATGGGCACTCGTTTGCCCGGATGGACATCCTTCTTGATGATGATGGGCTGGACCAGGAAATCGGCAAAAGCGGAGCTGCCGGCAAGCAGCACAACCATCGTGATTCCGATAATCCCAGCCCAAGGCCTGTTGCCCAGACACGGCAAGCCACGAGCTCGATCCTCAAAAAGATTCATATCCGCTCGCATAAATCGCTTTCCACACACCATATGACTACTCCGGCTCTCGTACATCCCCTTGATCACTGCTTCTGCGGCATAGAATGCGTGATGTCAGTTCTACGCCGATTCTGCGGTTTCTCTTCGGCAATCCAGAGAAGGTACTTGTCCTGTTTCTGGCGATTTCCGTGAGACACCCCCAACCCATGGTGCCGCCTCCTGCTCAGAGCTGTCATGGCGCTCTGACGAAAGCCCCACATATGATATTGCCCACTCTACCACACCAGCATCCATTTGTCAAGCCCAAATTACATCGTTGGCCCATTTTGACACGCAATTTGATGCAATGCCACACCCTGTGCATCCTTCATTCGAGCCAAGCCCCCACCTGCCACTCATACCTCCGTGATCCCCCCTTCCTTCCGGCGAAATAGAGAAGGGGAGAGCCGAGAATCAACTTCTCGGGCTCTCCCCTTGATGATCCATCACTCAGTCATGCAGGACGCTGTTGCTGCGATTGACCCTCAGCAGCGATCAAGAAGCGACCGCACGTCCACATGACGGAGTTCTGCTGTCGTACAACCAAATCACGACTGCGGAACAACCAGGATCGTCACGGTAGCAACCTGCTTGCCGGTGGTGCCGCCGGGAACGCCCGACAGATCGGCATCCACGATCTTCGCGCAAACCTTCACAGTGCTGGTGCCCATCGGGATGCTCGCCGAACCATCGATCCAGGACGAGTAATCGCCGGGGACGTCGCCGGTCTTCGTGATCTTGGAGGACACGGTGATGGCGCTGTTGGTCTTCACGGTCATCGTGGTGCAGCCCGAGTACACATGAATGCTCTCCTGCGCCAGCGTGATCTTCAGCTTGTCTTGATCCGGGATCTTGACCCAGTAGCCAACATCCATCACAACCGGAATCGTCGTGATCTCAACGGGGGTCAGAGTGCACGGCCACTGATGAATCTTAATCTCGCCCGCTTGTGCTACGACGGCCAGCAGAGCCACTGCTGCGACTGCAAACAATGCCTTCTTCATCTTTACTTCCTTTCTAACTTAACCCTCGCTCCGATTCGGCCGATAGGCCCTTCTGGAGCTACACCCAGTTACCGCGGCCAGACAACGCTTTGCCTGAACCGCGTTGCAGCGGGCATGACCACCTGAATAACGGCTTCCCCAGATCTGCCCGCTCGTGATCCGGGAAGCTGCGGCCCTTTACGATTGTGGATTTGACCTGCGATTTTCATTCCCACTTGGCATTTGACATTCTCTTGATTCGCCCAAAGAGAGGGCCATCCCTCCAGGCGCCCCGCAAGCCTTCCTCGGCCCGCGAGAACCTCATGTCATCACCGTACCTCCTTTCTCCCCTGTCCCTTGCCGAGGGGGGTTATGCTTGGGATCGCACCTTTCCGTAGGTCCTGGGCAATCGAAATAACCGGATAATAGCGGCCCGACAGAATCAGTGGTGGAACCGGGGTTCATCACCCTCTCCGAATCAGTACCCTGCCGTAATCGTAATCGTGACGGTTCCACTGTACCGCCCTGCCGGGTAACACTCTATTGTTCGTACTCCTACCTGAAGCTCAATCGGAACATCCACTCCATTACGCGGCGTCGGCCCTTGCGAAGCGATCGGCACACGCTCCGCTCCAACCGGCACCGGCTTGCCGTTGATCGACGCCGTCAAATCCTTCGGCGCAATCACCACGTTGTGAACCTGATGCCGAAGCCCATCGAAAGAGGCCAGAATGCGAAACGGACAATTGGCCACCACATGGGCATCCACCCGAGCCACCAAATCCTTGAGATTGGATTCGTACACATCACCCAGATACAGAGGCTCGCGAGACACGGTGATCGCCACAAACGGCTCCGACCAATCGATGGCCTTCGCCCTTGGGGTCATCACCAGGCACACCGCCAAAACCACAAAAGTCTTCGCCAAATACCGCATGTCATCACCCCCCTACCCGAACAATCCCACACCCGCCGGGAAGCCCACTCGCTTCCTGCCGCGGCGCGTTCTCGTTCCTGCGTTCGGCTGAAGTCAACTCACCCGGTTGTCTGAGAGCTATTCCGCCTGAGATGGAATCCCCAAGACACCGCTCTTACCGGACCCATCCTTTGGCAACTGCGTGAGAGGCAGGAAATGAAGTTCGTTGAACTTCAAACCTCCACACTCTCTCACTCTTCTTCCGAAGCCGGAAACCACACTCCAAGAGCCGACCAGCTTCCAAAGAACCTTCTACGCACTATCCGACTCTTCCTAAGTCTCCAAGATTACCAATTTTACCCATTACTGTCAAGACCAAAAACACTGGGGCACGGATTTTTATCCGATCATCCCAGATATCCATTCTCACTCATTCTACCCAAACATCCAATAAATGTCAACCCCAGGACAGTGTTTTACGAAAAAAGACTGTGAATTGGCTGGACGCCCGGGAGAGGGGTCACGGGACAGACTGTCCACGCCTCGTGGAGACACAGCCGAGGGAACAGTACACGGCCAATCGACACAGAAAACAAGGACGGAAGAACAACTCAGTGGAGGGCATCGAATATGGGGGGGAGGGATGGCGACAACAAAAAGCACACCCGCACACCGGTATGACAAGAACTCCCCGAGTAGGGCTCGAACCTACAACCTAGCGGTTAACAGCCGCTCGCTCTACCATTGAGCTATCGGGGAATACACCCGAGCAAAACATCATCGGGACTGCACCCGATGCTCCTGCAATTATCGTCGAAGACATGTTACATACAACAGATTTTGCCAACTTTGTCAAGATTTATCTGCCCCGGCCGATAGAGAAAATTGGGGCTGTGCTGGACACAGGCCGCGCCGCCCATTACATTGCTCGGTTTGTGCATTTTGGCGTATGCGTGCCCGACTCGTGGCGCCCATATTGAAAGAGCGTGCAGAACCTCATGGCCACGTGCGACCGTGGAATCTGAGGAACACTGCCGGACCGGGGCGCATCTTGGTTATTTACGGAATAGATCGTTGTTTTTCGGGTTCTTAGGTTAGTGCGACATGGCCAAGGATATTCTCAGCGTTGGGGGGTTCACGATTATCAGGCGGATCGGCAACGGAGCCCGTAGCACGATCTACCTGGCGACCGATGAGGAGGATGGCAGCACCGTCGCGCTCAAACGCCTCATTTGGGAGAAACCCGAGGATCACCGCTTCTTCGAGCAGACCGAGATGGAGTACCAGGTCGCCAAGAAGATCGATCACCCGTACGTCCGCAAATGCTACAAGCTGCAAAAAATCCGCAGCATGTTCCGCATCCGCGAACTCCTGCTCTCCATGGAGCACTTCGAGGGCAAGACGCTCGAGGAGAGCACCACCCTGAGCCTGGGTGACGTCCTGCTGGTCTTCCGCATGGTGGCCACCGGCCTGAACGCCATGCACCAGCAGGGATACGTCCACTGCGATATGAAGCCCAACAACATCCTGATCAGCAAGGCCGGCACGATCAAGATCATCGACCTGGGCCAGAGCTGCCCGATCGGGACCGTCAAATCCCGAATCCAAGGCACCCCTGACTACATCGCGCCCGAGCAGGTCCGGCGAAAGACCCTCGGCCCCAAGACCGATATTTTCAACCTCGGCGCCACAATGTACTGGGCACTGACGGGCAAGAACGTGCCGACCCTGATCCCCAAGAAGAACAAAAACGGCCTGGTCGCCTACGCACCCCAGAAGTGTTCCGCTCCGCACGAGCTCAAGAGCCAGTTGCCCATGGGGGTCTCGAAACTGGTCATGGATTGCGTCAAGGAGAACCCGGCCGAGCGGCCACCCACCATGATGGAGGTCATTTCCAGGCTCGACCTGATGATCCACAGTATCTTCGGCAGCAGAATCAAAGCGAACCGAAATGCCTCAGGCAACAATCGATCTTCTCAATAGGGGGATCCGGGCAAATCAGACGGACAGGCTCCGGCGCGGCAACGTCATCTGCCTGCCGGCGACCGGCTCATTGGTCATCAGCGGCGACATCCACGGACACCGCCGCAATTTCGAGCGGCTCGTCACGCGAGCCGACATCGAGAATCATCCCAATCGGCACCTCATCCTCCAGGAGATCATCCACGGCGGGCCCGAGGACGACGAAGGCGGCTGCCTCTCCTACCGACTGCTCTTCGACGCAATCCGGCTCAAGCTGCGATTCCCCGACCAGGTCCACTTCATCATGGGCAACCACGACACCGCCTGCATCAGCAGCACGGAGGTCATGAAAAACGGCAAGGAAATGAATCGCGCCATGGCCTCAGCTCTGGATCGCGAGTTCCGCGAGGCGGGCCCCGACGTCCGCCTGGCGATCCGCCAGTTCCTTTTCTCGCAGCCCCTGGCCGCCCGGAGCGGCAACCGCATGTGGATCTCGCACTCCCTGCCCAACGACCGCTGTGTCGATCAGTTCGATCCGGGCATCTTCGAGAGAGAGCTGCAAATCGCCGACTGCGACCGACCGGGCTCAGCCTACCTGCTGACCTGGGGCCGTCGGCATAGCCAGGCCACCCTCGACCGCATGGCGGGTCTCCTCGACGTGGGCGTATTCATCCTGGGCCACCAGCCCCAAACCCAGGGCTGGTGCAAGGCAGGCGAGAACCTCATCATCCTTGCCTGCGACCACAACCACGGCTGCCTCCTGGAGGTCGAGCTCTCCAGGCCCTATACCGCCGCAGCCCTCGCGGACCTGATCATCCCCCTGGCCTCCATTGAGTAACACAGTTATCGGGTCAAAATAAGTATATGCACGTATTGACAAACCTCGCGCCAAACGGCAGAATACTGAAAGGAGTGGAGTAGGAGAAACAGTGTAACCATGGAGTGACGGGTGAGTGGTTCCCCGGAGGAGTGCCATCGATGAAGAGAACGATGCTAACCGTGATTGTGTGTGCATGTCTCACAGTGCCTGCTGTCGCAGACATGACATATTACTTTGGCAACATCACGAACTCGAGCGGATTGGCTGATGACATGACACTGGCCAAGCAGTTGTCAGTTGTTGTCAGTCCTGTAGCAGACGCTCCTACGCAAGTGTCTTTCACCTTCTTCAATAGCGCCGCCACCTCGTCTGACGTCGCCGAGATATACTTTGAAGACGGGACGTTGTTGGGCATGGTCAGCATAGCAAACGCAGGCACAACGTTCAGAGAAGGCAGTGAGCCCAAGTGGCTACCTGCTGGCGAGAACCTGGACCCCGCGTGGAGAAAATCGCGCAACTTCTCTGCTGATGTTGACGTGGGGCAGGAGACAGACCCCCTGGATGCCGGCACAGACTCGGTGGAATTCATCTTCGACCTTCTTGATGGGCAAGAGTACGATGACGTCATCGCTGCAATAGTCGCCGGTCTTGAGCCAGGTCCCTGGGTCGGTGATAGTTCCCGTCTGCGTATGGGACTGCACGTGCGGTCGATCGGTGGAACTGGAGAAAGTGACTCATTCTCCATTGTTGTCCCTGTCCCGGGTGCAGTATTACTGGGCATGCTCGGTCTTGGAGCTGCTGGGCTGGGGTTGCGTCGGATCGTGTGACAAGGTCCTGATTGCAGCCGACCATCACTTCGTTGCGAACCCGCCGGCGAAGTCCTCTGAGAGTGGACTTCGCCGGCGTTGTTTTTGGGAATGCCTGAACGGGGGATACGCGGGTGCCCGCACGTTACCCCCCGCGGCGGAACCTAATTCGCTTTCTGCAGGACCGCCGGCTTGATCGTCCACGCCTGTAGTTTGGCGATCTCCATCATACCGGGCGCATTGAAGTCTTTCGGGAAGATCACCCATCCCCACAGGCCCGGCGAGTCGTCCGCGACGTATTTTTTCGCCGCCAGTTCCCCCCGCAGCAACGGGATGTCGCCGGAATCACGTTCCGACGCAACTACCGAGGCCAGCGTGACGGCGAAATCCTCCGGGCGCACCGGTTGACCGGCTACCCAGACGACCGAGGGCAACTGGCTTGTCGTGCGGACGATGTCCAGTGTCTCCTGGGCGGCCTGTTGTACCGCCTGTCGGGAGAACGTCCCCTCCTTGACGAATCGCCCTGGCGAGGAAGCGGGGCCATAGGCGAAATCAAGCGTGACCTCTTGGGCCCCCCTGCCCACCCCTTCGCACATCGCCAGCAGGCCCTCCGCCGCAGAGACGATCCTCGTGCCCAGATCGACCCAGGAAAGCTCCTTCTGGAGGGCTCTGGCGATGGTCTGAACATCGCTTTGCGTCAAGGGCAGGGAGTAGGCTCGGTCACGATATAGCGTGGGGATTTCCCGGGCCGTCACCAGCCGGACACTGGGACGACGCACGATGTGATCGAGGTAGGTCTCGAATGCACGGAAAGCCTGTTCCTGCTCCTTGGGCGACTTCATCGGCGGGAGTTTCCATTCGGATCGGGGCGGATTGGCGCCATGGGAGAAATTGACCCCGTCCCAGAACTGCGTATGCACGAACTCACAGGGGTGATAGTAGATGCTGATGATGCCCCCGCCCTCGCGGACCAGTTTCTCCTGGACCCGATTGAATTCCGCACAGGCTTCTTTCACCTCATCATCCGCCCAGCCGGTCCGCAGGACGCAGTCCCCAAGCCGCAGGATGTTCAGCACGCCGCAATACCAGAAGGGCCGATTGTTCACGTTCACGTGCGAGGTTTCGTCCAGGTACAGCGGGATCTGGAATGCGCGCAGCGCGCCGTAGCTCTGCGGCGTCCACGATCCGCCAGGCTGACCGTAACAGGAGGCACTGACGCCGAACACGCGCCGCAACGTCTCCAGGCCGGCCCCCTCCCGGCGGATAAACTCCGAGACGCCCTCGTGCCAGTTCAGGTCCCTGCAATACTCCGAAGGCGTCGGGTGAACGCTGTGGTAGGTCGAGTGGTACGCGATGTCGTTCTTCGCCAGCGCGAGGATCACGTCGTCCCGCCCGCGTTCTTCCAGGACTCTGGCCTTCTCGCCAACGATCTTGAACGTGGCTTGGACGTGCCTCTCGGAGAACATCTCGGCCAGACGCATCGCGGCGTCGTCCGCCTGGGGCAGGATGAAATCCTCCGTGTCGAACCAGAAGGTGACGTACACCGTAGGCGATTTCTCCGCCGCCGGCAAGAGTGTGGATGGAAGATACGCGAATGCAACGACTGCGAGGAACGCCCACGACACTTTCATAGTGTATCCCCTTACAAAGTTTGGCTACTTGGCCGCCATGACATCGAGTTCAGCGATGGTGGTATAGGGTTGACGCGACCATTCGCTCGACGCCACCAGGCGGACATAGCGGCCGGTCGCCGGTTTCTCGAATCGGACGGTCTGGAGCTGGTCGCTGTTCGGGAAGCGGCCTTCGTTCACGACGGGCTCCCACTGTTGGCCGTCCGTGCTCACAGAGAACTCGTAGGTGCGAATTCGCCCGTTGGCATTGCCCTGACGGGGCAATTGCGTGAAGCCGACAAGTTCGACGGTCTTGCCCAGGTCGATCTGGATCTCATGCGGGTGTCCAGGCTGGGCGGCCGACCAGCTTGTGTGCCAGAAGGTCGCAGGGTCGTTGTCGATCGCGTGGCGGGCCTCCCCTTCGCCCGGCTCGACGCTATCGACATGCACGATCTTCCATGTGGATTTGTCCAGCTCCTGCAACGGAACGATCTTCTCGAACTGTACCCGGGCCGTATCGCTCACCAGATTGTCGCCCAGATCGATCCGCGCCTCGACCACGCCTGCGTCGGTGAACTCGAACGGCTGAGCATAGTCCGTCCATGCCCCATCGTTGAGGCGATACGCCACCCGGCCGGAGACGCCCGTTTCGATCCGCACCATCCCGCCCTTGTCCCGACTGACCAGGGGCGCGCCCAGGTTGGGCAGTTGTACCCTCGCATTCGCCCCGGCGGACCGCAGCGAGTAACGGAATCGGGCGGGACCGGCGTTCAGAATGTACTTGTTCATCGGCCGCGGGCCGCAACTGGCCCCGCCGAGACCCATGTGGGCCGCGTCGATGCACAAGTAGACCTCATCGCGGGGCACGACCTTGTCGATGTGCTTCGCTTGGTCGTAGTCGGCCGCGGTGTTGTGGTGGGCACTGATCGAATACGTCCCGTCCGTGACGACCAGCAGGCCCTTGCCCTTCTTGTCGGTCAAGGTCGCCCATCGGACATCGGTTTTGTTGCTGTTCTCCTGGGGTCGGACATACCGCTCGTACTGATCGGCCACCTTGCCGCTGTAGAGCCCGACATCGGCGCTGCGTTTGCGGTCCACATAGCTCTCGTGCGGCCCCCGGCCCAGCCAGGCGAGGTTGTCGAGCGTCTTGGGTAAAACCAGACTCACACCGAGTTTCGGCAGGACCGTGAGGTTGCCATAGGGCTCGACCTGGTTGGTCACATCAACTGAACCGTCCCCGAAGACGGTGAACGTCGCCGTGTGGATCATTCCCGTTTCGGACTTGCCGGCGCAATCTACGGTGCAGCGCACACGGACGATGCCGGGGATCAGTTGCTCAACCGCAACGTTCTTGGTCGAATAGGACAGATTGGCAATCCCCGTCCGCTCGATATCGCGTCGCAGCCAGTTGTCGTTGTCCACCGGGGCGCGGTAGAGATTCAGCCTGGGGCCGCCGCCGTCGGCGAGGGTCTCCACGTCTTTATACGTGAGCGATGACAGCGTTCCAGCGGATCGGCTGAAGACCGCCGTGAAATCCTTGCCCGTGACGGCGATTGAATCCCCCTCGTCCGCCACAGTCAGAGGAGGCAGGCCATTCGGATCGAGCGACGGCGCAGGCGGAACGGCGTAGGGCAGCTTCAGTTGCTCGCGGGCCACAACGTGGCGACGAGGGAAAAAAGGTGGGCTCTCTATCCGCTCGAGTCGGAGATTCAGGAAGTACTCAGCGCCCGGGGTGAGCTTGAGCTTGGATACGCGCAGGGTCAAGGTCGCGGTCTGGCCCGCCGATAAACGAAGGAAGTCGCCATGGCCGTCCCTGATGACGCGGCCGTCCTCGACGAGTTCCCACCAGAGAGTCGAACGAAACAGGTCCGTGAAGGAGTACTTGTTGGTCAGTTGGATGGGGATTCTGCCCTCCCCCACGTCGCCCAAGGCAAATTCAACATACTGATAGACTCTTGCGACCTCTCGTAGTTTCGCGGTATCGGACCGATCCGGATCAACGACGCCGTTACAGCAGAAATTGTTGTCGTTGGGCCGGTCGCCGTAGTCGCCGCCATAGGCGAAGAACCACTGTTTGGACCCATCCGGATTCGTCTGGCCGGTGTACTTGCGGAGCCCCTGATCCACCCAGTCCCAAATACACCCTCCGATCAGACGTGGATGGCTCTCAATGGCGTCCCAGTATTCCTGCAGATTGCCGATCGCGTTGCCCATCCCGTGGGCGTACTCGCACATGAGGAAGGGCTTGGGCGAGTCGCTGCGGCCCGACGCGATCAACCCCTCGACAGAGGGATACATCGTGCTTTCGATATCCGCCACCGAGTTCATGCGTTCGTAATGAATGGGACGCGACGTGTCCAAGCCGCGAATCGCCTGAGCCGCCGCCTCGAAATTCGGACCGCTCCCGGCCTCGTTGCCCAGCGACCAGATCACCACGCAGGGGTGGTTCTTGTCCCGCTCGACCATGCGGATCTCGCGATCCACATGCGCCATCTTCCAGCTCTCGACGGCGCCGAGCGTCTCACGGCCGTAGCCCATACCGTGCGATTCGACGTTGGCCTCGTCGATGATGTAGATGCCGTACAGATCGCACAGGTCATACCAGACCGGCCGGTTCGGGTAGTGGGCGGTGCGAACGGTGTTGATGTTGTTCTGCTTCATCAGCTCGATGTCGCGGATCATGGAGCCGATCTCGATAGCCTGCCCTCGATCCGGGTCGTGCTCGTGGCGGTTGACGCCCTTGAGCTTGATCGAGACGCCGTTGACGAGGAACTGGCGGTCCTTCAACTCGATCTTGCGGAACCCGAACCGACAGGCTTTGACCTCCTTGGTCTTGCCCTCTGCATCGAGCAGCTCCAGGACGACGACGTAGAGATTGGGCGTCTCCGACGTCCATTTGAGCGGGTCCTTCACCTCGCTGCTGATCCTCAGCTCCACCTCTTCTCCCGGCTCCACCTTCGCGAACTCGGATTGGCCGAGCGGCGTCATCTGTTCCGGTGTCCAGAACAGACTCGCACGGACACGGCGCTCGGCCTGGCCGGTCGAGAGGTTCCGCACCTTGGCCGTGATGTTGACCTGGGCGTCCTTGTACTCGCTGTCCAGGTCGCTCTGGACGAACAGGTCCCGCACATGGACTCGCGGCGTGTCGATCAGGTACACATCGCGGAAGATGCCGCTGAGCCGCCAGAAATCCTGGTCCTCCAGGTAGCTGCCGTCGCACCAGCGATAGACTTCGACCGCCAGGACGTTGTCTCCGACCCGGAGGTATCTGGTGATGTTGAACTCCGCGGGCGTCCGGCTGCCCTCGCTGTAGCCCACCTTCTGCCCGTTGATCCAGAGGTAGAACGCTGAGGCTACGCCGTCGAAATGGATGAAGACTTCCCGGTTGTTCCACGCTTTCGGCACGTCGAAGACCGTCCGATAGCTGCCTACCGGATTGGGCTCGCGAGCGGCCGTGTAGTCCGTCGGGAGCGGGCCAATGATCTTCGGGGGCTGGCGGACATGCGGATAGCGTATGTTCGAGTAGATCGGCGTGCCGTAACCTTGGATCTCCCAGTTGGACGGGACCGGGATCTCGGCCCATTCACTGACGTCGAAATCCGGCTTGTAGAAATCCACGGGACGCTCATCGGGCGACTTGACCCAGTGAAACTTCCACTGCCCGTTCAGACAATGGTAGTACTGCGAATTCTGCCACGCCTTCAGCGCGTTCTTCCCCGATCTCAGTGAATACGCGCGGACGGCAGACCGAACATCAGGATAAGGCACGCCGGTCGCGCGGCCCGGCTCCTTGTTGATCCCGATGATGAGTTCATCCTCCCAGTCGGGCGTCCCGGCCCAGGCCGACACGGCGCAGAGCCCCCCCACGAAAACCACCAACAGCATCGATCGCACATTCATCGTCGGTCTCCTTGAAAATACCTTCCATCAACGCTGCCATCATACAGGGGGTCCAGACCGGGTCAAGGACAGGTTCTTTACGCCCCTCGACGACCGTGGTAGCATGTCCTTCACGCGGATGATGTACCGAGTAGAAAAGACAAAGTCCAGGGACGTATGCATAAGGAGTTGAGAATGGGACATCAGAGAACGAACTGCTTGCGAAACGTGCGTGCCGTTTCCGCGTTGATCCTGTTGCTGGCAAGCGTCGGCGCCGCCGACATCCGACTGCCGGCGGTTGTCGGCGACAACATGGTCCTGCAAAGCGGAGGCAAGGTCGCGATCTGGGGTTGGGCCGATCCGGGCGAGGAGGTCTGCATTCGCACGAGTTGGCAGTCCGCCCAGCCGCGCGTCACCGCCGGACAGGATGGCAAGTGGATGCTCAGGGTCAAGGCCCCGAAGGCAGGCGGGCCTTATGAAATGACCCTCACGGGCAAGAACACGATCACGCTCAAGAACATCCTGTGCGGCGAGGTCTGGGTCTGCTCGGGCCAGTCGAACATGGAATGGCCTACGGCCGCTTCGGCCTCGGGCCCGCAGGAAGTCGCGGCGGCCAAGTTCCCGAAGATTCGCCTGTTCACCGTGCAGAAGAAGATCGCCGACAGCCCGCAGGCGGACTGCGTGGGACAGTGGACCGAGTGCAGTCCCGAGACGGTCGGCGGGTTCTCCGCAGTCGGGTACTTCTTCGGCCGACACCTTCATAAGGAGTTGGACATCCCGGTCGGCCTGATCAATACCAGTTGGGGCGGGACCGTGGCCGAGGCGTGGACGAGCGAAAAGACGCTGGCGAAGTTCCCCGAGTTCAAGGCACGGATCGACCAGATCGCGGAAGCCAGGGCCAACCCGGATGCTTCGATGAAGAAGTACCAGGATGCGATGATCCAATGGCACAAGCAGATCGAATCGGCCGGAGCCCAGGGTGCCGGCTGCACCGCGACGGACTTCGACGATTCCGCCTGGCAGGAGATGGAACTGCCCATCCTGTGGGAGCAGACCGCTATCGGAAACTTCGACGGTCTGGTCTGGTTTCGAAAGACCATCGAAGTCCCGGATTCCTGGGTGGGCAAGGAGTTGACGCTCGATCTGGGACCGATTGACGACATGGACACGACCTGGGTCAACGGCGTCAAGGTCGGCGCACACATGGAGTCGGGCCAGTGGATGGCGCCGAGGCAGTACAAGGTCGGCGCGGGCGTCATCAAGGCCGGGCGCAACGTGATCGCAGTCCAGGTCCTCGATACAGGCGGCGGTGGCGGCATCTACGGCCAGCCCGCACAGATGAGAATCAAACCGGCCGATGCAGGCGACGATGCGGCCCTCTCCCTGGCGGGCAAGTGGCGATACAAGGTCGCGATGGACCTGGCCTCCATGCCGGCGCAGCCTCAGCCCCCGACCTGGGCGAACAACCCCAACGCCCCGACCGTGCTCTACAACGGCATGATTGCCCCCCTGATCCCATTCGGAATCCGCGGAACGATCTGGTACCAGGGCGAGTCCAACGCCGACCGGGCCTATCAGTACAGGCAACTCTTCCGTGACATGATCACCGACTGGCGTCAGAGCTGGGGCGTGAAGAGCTTCCCCTTCCTGTTCGTTCAATTGGCGAACTTCATGGCCGAGAAGCCCGAGCCCGCCGATAGCGCCTGGGCCGAATTGCGAGAGGCGCAGCTCATGACGCTATCGCTGAAGGACACCGGCATGGCGACGATCATCGACATCGGCGCAGCCGACGACATCCACCCGAAGAACAAGCAGGACGTGGGCAAGCGGCTGGCGCTGTGGGCTCTCGCCAAGACCTATGGCAAAAAGGACGTCGTCTACTCGGGCCCGCTGTACAGATCCATGAAGGTCCGCGACGGCAAGATCGTCCTGCGATTCGACTGTGTCGGCGAGGGGCTCGCGGCAAAAGGCGGCCCGTTGAAGGGCTTCGCCATCGCGGGCGCGGATCGCAAGTTCGTCTGGGCGGATGCCAGAATCGAGGGCAAGACAGTCGTGGTCAGCAGCGACAAGGTGCCCGAGCCGGTAGCGGTGCGCTACGCCTGGGCGGATAACCCAGTCTGTAACCTGTACAACACGTCCGATCTGCCTGCGTCCCCCTTCCGCACGGACGACTGGCCCGGCGTGACGGTGGGCAGGAAATAGAAGGAAGTGCCGAGCTTCGAGTTTGAAGTGTGAAGTTGTGAGCGTTTTTGCGTTCGACTCTTCACACTTCCAACTCCAAAGATAACGCCTTACGGCGTCACTACGAGCGAGCTACTCGGGCAAAATTAGGTCCGTCGGGGCTTTGCCCGTTGGCGGCCTCGTGAACTTCTCGCGGTATGGGGTGAAGCCTTCGCCGAAGCCGCCGTGAGCGAGGAAGAACTGGCCGTTCTCCAGGCCCATGAAGCGGTCCAGCCGGTCCGCTTTGCCCGTCGGGTCGTGGCTGAACGTCGCCGTGGTCAGCTCGATCCAGCGACCGTCGGGCGTCTGAATCCACTGGCTGCCGTAGAGGGCCTTGCGAAGCAGGTGGCCGTTTGCGCCACCGAAGTTCTCGCTAAAGGAGTACAGGCCTCGCATGTAGCCGCCCTCCTTCGGGGCCCGCCAACTGGAGATCAGAAACCATTGCTTCTTGTCGGGGTGGAAATAGTAGCCGGAGTAGGTCGTGTGCGCCGCGTCGGTGGGTTTGGCGGTGACGAGGAACCGCTGCACTTCGCCCGTCTTCCACATGTATTTCAGGTGACTGTGACCGCCGGTGCCTTCGTTGCCGAAGTCGCCTGAGTAGACGCCTTCGCCCTTGGCGACCAGCTTGACGCGATCCTCGTCGGCGACCTTGTCGCGGTCGGCCGCCTCGTTGCCGCTGTCCCAGACGCTGAAGATGATCCGCCGCTCCGTCGGGCTGTTCACCTGCATGCCGAAATAGCCGCGATGCCAGCCGCAAGCCATGTAATAGGTCCACAGCGGGTCTTCCAGACCGGTCATCTCGCAGTAGAAGGCAGCGACCTCCACGTCCTTTTCCACTGGATAGATCAGGTGTACGGAGGCCGCGTTTCGGCGGGGCTTCAAATTGAAGTGGGCGCCGGCGGCTGCAGGACCGTCGAGAATCAGGGCATCGAGGTCGCCGAAGGGTTGTCCCGCCGGATTGAGCGATTCGAGCGTGAACCGCTGGTAGCCGGGCTCAGGAATATCGAACGAGCCAAAGCCGGCGGTGACGAGATTCGCCCCACCGCCCACAATGGTCGCCTCCGCCGATTGCCCGGCGACCGTCAGACGCAGTTTCGATGTCGCCTCCGCAGGCAGACGCAGAGCCACAGAGCAGTCGAGCTTGCCCGCCGTGGCGATCCGGCCGAACCAGAGCACTTTCAGATTCGGATCGGTCCACCCGCTGACGCCGGAACGCTGGGAGACCCTCGCCCCTTCCACATCCGGATCGAGGTAAGCCGTGAAAGCGGGAATCCGCAGTTCCCCCGCCGAGGCGGCAACCACCACGGCAAACAGTGCGATAACACCGCAGCCCGGAGCAAAACACCATGGTCGTCGTTTCATACCATCCTCAATCGCGTAACCACAACTCTCCCGGCACGTCCCATCGCTGGAACCGCAACAGACACATGAACTTCCGCCCATATCAGAGCGGCGAAAGGTCCATCTCGACGGCGTGCTCGACACAGTAGGCCCGGATTCGCTCGAGCATGATTCGCCCGTACTGCTTGGCCTTCGTCTGGCCGACGCCTTTGACCTCAAGGAATTGCTGCAAAGTGGACGGCCGGCGACGCGCCATGTCGCGCAAAGCGGCGTCGCCAAAGACGACAAAGGCGGGGACTCCCCGCTCGCGGGCCAGAGTCGCCCGGACGGCGCGCAGGGCTTCAAACAGGCCCTTGTCGACACCCTCCCATGCCTGGGTGGCCACTTTCGCCTTGCGCTCGGGTTTCTGAGCGGGATGCAGCAGCCGCGGGACCACCTCGCCCTTGAGAGCCCGACGGCCTTCTGTTGTGACAGCAAGTACATTATAGTCGCCCGTCTTCTCCAGGAAGCCCTGCCCGGTCAACTGTTCGATCCAGTCGTGCACAGCTCGCGCATCGTGCTCGCCAAGCAGGCCGTAGGTGCTCAGGTTGTCGTGCCCGTTGTCGAGGATACGCTGATCGCGGGAACCGGTCAGGACCAGGGCCGTGTAGGCCCCGCCGAAACGCTGGCCGAGGCGCAGGACACACGACAGGATCTTCTGGGCCACGATCGATGCATTGTCAATCGAGTCCACGTCGCCCAGACAGATGTCACACGCTCCGCACTCGCTCTTGCCGAGTGATTGACCGAAGTACTCCAGGATCGCCTTGCGCCGGCAGACGCCCTCCGTGCAGTAGCTGTACATCCGGCTGAGCTTGGCCAGCGCGACCTCCTTGGCCTGCGGCTCCATCTCTCGCATCAGGCTCTTCCACGTCCCGTAATCGCCGCCGGAGTAGAACAGGCAACACTCCGCCTCCAACCCGTCCCGGCCTGCCCTGCCGCTCTCCTGCTGGTAGTGCTCCAGGGACTTGGGCATGCCCGCGTGGATCACGTAGCGAACGTTCGATTTGTCAATCCCCATGCCGAAGGCGATGGTCGCGACGATGGTATCGACCTTCTCGGTCGCGAAATTGTCCTGGTTCTTCTTGCGAGCCTCATCCGCCATGCCGGCGTGGTAAGGCGCCACGCGGAGTCCCTTCGCGCTCAGAGCCGCGGTCATCTCCTCGACATCCCGCCGCCGAATGCAGTAGATGATGCCGGATTCGTCTCGATGGCGGTCGAGAACCTCGCAGACCTGCTTGACGATTCGGTTCCGCGGCCGGACCCTGTAGATCAGGTTGGGCCGATCAAACGAGCCGACCAGCATGGCCGGTCCCTTCAGCGACAGTTGCTCGGCGATGTCGTGACGCACCTGCTCGGTCGCAGTGGCGGTGTAGGCGCCGATCGTCACGTTGGGGAAGATCTTGCGAAGCGAGCCAAGCTGGCGGTATTCGGGCCGGAAGTCGTGTCCCCACATGCTGATGCAGTGGGCCTCGTCGATGGCGATGAACGACAGATCGAGTTTCTGCAGGAACTTGCTGAACGACTCGGACACCAGCCGCTCGGGCGAGATATAGAGCAGCTTGAGTTGCCGCTTGCGGATCAGCTCCAAGGCGTTGTCCCGTTCCTCGGGACTCAAGGAACTGTCAATCCGAGCCGCCGGCACGCCGCACTCGGTCAGAGCGTCCACCTGGTCCTTCATCAACGAAATCAACGGAGAAACCACCACCGCCACGCCGGATGACAGGACCGCAGGAGCCTGGAAACAGAGGGACTTGCCGCCGCCGGTGGGTAGAACGACGACGACGTCCCGGCCGGTGCAGAGGCAGTCCATGGCCTCCTTCTGCAAGGGGCGAAACTCCCGGTATCCCCAGTACTTCTCCAACGCCGTTGTGAGTCGCTCTGTCAAATTCCGCGGTCTCCTGTGGGCTCCAAAGCCGGCGTATTATACACTCGGCGAACCCGGCAGGCGAGAGATGTTCCTGTCAAAACGACAGGTTCGCCGGCTCCGGCCAGGAGGGCAATCTCTCGCATAGTCTTTTGTCAAAAGGACTTACGATTCCAGCGAGACGCAGGCATGCGTCTTGCTCCATCATCCCAGGACAGAACAAAGCAGAAGACGCGGGCGTAAGGGCCTTCAAGGAGATATGCCATGTATCGATTCGTAAACAACCTCAAGACGACTGTGTTGATGGGCTCGCTGATGGGCCTGTGTCTGGCCGTAGGTTACCTGATCGGCGGCCGGGGGGCGATGCTGCCGGCGCTGGTCCTCGGCGGGATGATGAACCTGCTTGCCTACTTCTTTAGCGACAAGATCGCGCTGGCGACGATGCGCGCGACCCAGATCACCGAGGCGGACGCCCCCGAACTCTGGGGTATCGTCGAGCGGCTCACGCAAAGGGCCGGTCTGCCCATGCCCCGTGTATACGTCAGCCCTGCGTCGGCCCCGAATGCCTTTGCCACGGGCCGCAATCCGCGCCACAGCGCCGTGTGCGTGACCGAAGGACTACTCCAGATCCTCAATGGGGAGGAGCTGGAAGGCGTTCTTGCACACGAATTGTCACACATCAAGCACAGAGACGTCCTGATCAGCACGATTGCGGCCATTATGGCCGGAGCAATCACATGGCTGACTTATATGATCTTCTGGGGCGACAGCGACAGACGATCCAATCCGCTCGTCAGCCTTCTGATTCTCATCTTCGCGCCGATGGCGGCGGGCCTGATTCGCATGGCGATCAGCCGGTCCCGCGAGTTCGAGGCCGACCGCATGGGGGCCGAACTGGTCGGCAGTGGTCGCGGTCTGGCCCGGTCCCTGCAAAAGCTCGACGCGGCCAGCCGGCGGATTCCCCTGCCGGTGCCGGATGCCCAGAGCGGCCTGTTCATCGTCCAGCCTCTCACCGGGAGCGGGTTCACCAAGGTCTTCAGCACCCACCCACCGACAGAAGAACGTATCGCCCGGCTGCTTCAGATAGGATCCTGAGACCGGTTCACTTGCCGACGCAGTAGAGATTCTGCGCGGTCCGTATGAACAGGCGACCGCCGGAAATGGCAATCGACGACTGGATGTCCGGCTCGGCGATCTGAGTCTGGAAGAGAATCTTGAACTCGTCACCGCCGGCCTGGAGGATGACGATCTCTCCGGCCTCGCTGATTATGTACAGCTTGCCGCCGGCGGCCGTCGGCGACGACCACCACGGATCGCGTCCGCCAATCCTGCCCTGCCAGAATGTCTTGCCGGTTCTCGGATCGAGACAGGTGACGGTCTTTCGCCGCAGACCATCGAAGACGTAGAGCCTGCCATCGTAGTACAGCGGTGTGCTGCAGTCCGGCGCCGCTTCATCGAATTCCCAGAGGATCTTCCCCGTGGCGAGGGCATCTTGCCCTTGCTCTTGCGGTGCGACAGACGCGTTCGGGTCTGATGAAGCGGGGCCAGGATGGCCTTGCGACGCAAGGGCGGGACGCCCTCGCCACGATGCGGGCGGCTCCAGCGCAAAGACGCCGTTGTGCTTGTGCCGTGTGCCGAAAACTAGTCCCTCCCCGGTCGCCAGCGACGGGATGATCCGCGAATCACGGACCTTGTCCCGCCAGTACTCGAACCGCCACAGTTCCTGCCCGGTGGCGGGGTCGTGAGCGGTCACGAAGTCCCCGCCGGTGAGAAGCAGTTCCGCCTTCCCATCGCGGACAAGAGGCACAGGCGTGGAATACGTCTCCATGCCCTCATCGAACGTGTTCGTCTTGCGGATATGCCTCCACAGGTCTCGTCCCGTCGCCGGATCGAGAGCCAGCAGGAACGAGTCCAGAGGGGCGCTCGCCGGAGGGTCGCGATAGGGCGTGTCGCGTCGAATCACGGTGATGAACAGCTTGCCGTCGTAGAGCAGCGGGCTGCTGCTGTAGCCGAACTGCAGAGCCAGGTTGCCGAATTCCTTCTCGATGCCGCGCGACCACAGTTGGTTGCCCTCGTAGTCGAACCCGACCAGAGTCCCCTCCCCATAGAGGAAGAACACGCTGTTGCCATCGGCCACAGGCGACGGAGAAGCCAGACTGTTCCGCGGATACCTGCGCGAGTCGGACCCGACGGTCTTCTGCCACAGAGGCTTGCCCGTCTTCGCATCGAGGCAAATCGCGACAAAGTCGCCCGTCCCTTTCACGGTCGAGGTGACAAACACCCTGCCTTTGGAGATCACGGGCGTGGCCCCGCTCGGCCCCGGCAGCGGGCATACCCAGGCGATCCCCTCCGTCTGACTCCAGGAGGCCGGCACATCCTGCTCGTCGGTAGCGCCGTTGAAGAACGGCCCCCGCCACTGCGGCCAGTCTGCTGCCAGGCTGGACGCCGCAACCACCAGCACCCAAGCGTTCAGCAATGCAACGCTCTTGATACTCATCATCCAGTAGACTCCTTCTCCGTTTCGCTTTGGTTCCTAACGGCTCACGAGTGCGTCCCGAACCGGCTCGATCCATTTGTCATTCTGGACGTCGTACAGCACGAAATCGCTGTCGAACTGCCAGTATGCCCAGCTCCACCCGAGTTTCTGCATCGTCTCGACGAGGAATGCCAGATAGCGCACGCGTGATTCCATCGGGGCCTTGTCGTACACGCCGAACTCGCCCAGGAAGACGGGCCTGTTGTGCTCCTTCGCCCAAGTCTGCGCCCTGGCGAAATCGGCATCGATCGCGGCCTTCTCTGCATCGGTCCCCTTCCATTCGACACCGATCTTGTCCCTGTGTTCGGACCAGGAGGCACCTTGATGCGTGAACTCCATCGGCGAATAGTAGTGTACCGTCAGGATGATGTTCCTGTCCTCCTCCGGCAGCCTCAATTCGCCCAGTTGCCCGATCGAATTGTAGCCCGCCGGCCCGATGATCACCGTCCGGGTCGGATTGGTCTTGCGGATGACGGCCAGGGCCTCGCCGAAGTACTGATGCCACATCTCCGGCGTCAGCTTGCGGCTCGGCTCGTTGAGGATCTCGAACAGCACGGTGTCCGGCGCATCGCGAAACCGCTCGGAAACCTGCCGCCAGAACGCCAGGAACTTCGCCTTGTTGGCCTCGGGGTCAGTCCCCATCGCACCGAATTCGTGGAGGTCCAGGATCACCATCAGGCCATTCTGCAAAGCGTTCGTCGTCGCCCAGTCGAGGGTCTCCCACCACGACGCCGGCAGCACGTAGTCATCGCTTTGATCCATACGGCGAAACGGGTGTAGATTGATCCGCACATGGTTGAAGCCGGCATCCTTGATCATCCGGAAATAAGCCGCCTTGAAACGAGCCTCGTCTCGCGATTTCCAGAGCGGATCGTACCCGATGATGTTGACGCCGCGTCCCAGCTTCCGATTCTGAGCGAAGGCATCGACGAC
The DNA here is from genome assembly GCA_039683175.1 of Phycisphaerales bacterium. Classification (GTDB taxonomy): domain Bacteria; phylum Planctomycetota; class Phycisphaerae; order Sedimentisphaerales; family Anaerobacaceae; genus PLanc-01. Next base: position 37,683 of record JBDKRX010000021.1, on the reverse strand, counting down.
ACGTCTCTCGGCCGCGACTGCGGATGACACACTCGCAAGACAAAGCACAAACACAACCATGGCATAAAGTCGCGACGATGCTCTCTCTGCACGGATCATAGTAGATGTCTCCCGTTGGCGTACGTACCTTGCGGCAGTGCGTCTCAGACCTCTTTCCACTGGCCGGGTATCGGGACAGGATAACGACCTTCGGCATTCGCCTGCACCGGCGACGGACTGTCCATCGTGAAATCCACGTTCGGGCAGAACTTGAAATTGGAGGCCAGCATCTCGTCCCATGTGATGACCCGGCCCATGTGGATTGCCGCGCGTCCCATGATGGACGTGAGATTCGCATACGCCGCCCGCTCGACTTCGTTCTGCGGCCGATTCTCGCGAATCGCGGTCAGCAAGACGTCCCATTCGGCCTGATAGGGGCTCACTCGCTCGTTCTCGGGCTGCCACGCGATGTTGTCCTTTGCACATCGCTGGTCCTTGTACATGTGTACGGTCGGAGCGTGGACGTTGCCCGAGAATTGCCCCGCGCACTTGGTCCCGTGGACCCACGTGGCGAACTCATTCTTGCAGTTGGCCTGATTACGGCTGTTGACCAGAGCCCTTGTGCCATCGGGGAAGGTGTACTCGATAGCGTACGTGTGCAGGTTCTGGCTGCAATCTTCGCTTCCCGGCTCCCGTCCGCCCAATCCCTCGGCGGATACCGGCCAGACATCCTTGATCCAGCAGCACTCGTCCACTTGGTGGATCATCATTTCGATGAACCAGGCCGACGAGGTCCACACGAAGAAGTACGGCCGGCGGATCTGCCAGAGGAGTTCGCTCTCGCCGCCCTTGAACGGTCCCATCCGAGCGCCGGGGTCCATCCGATAGGCCCGAATCAACTGGATCTGGCCCAGGGCGCCCTCCCGGATCTTCTGAATCATCGCCTGCCGAGCGGAGGAGTGCCGGCACATAAGTCCACAACTGATCTTGAGGTCCTTCTTCTTCGCTTCCTCGCCCAGACGAAGGACCTCCTTCGTGCCGCCCGGGTCCGGGGCGAAGGATTTCTCGATGAACGCGTTGACGCCCTTCTGGACCGCGTACTTGAGGTGAGTCGGCCGGAAGGCGGCATGCGTCGCCTGGATCATCACGTCGCCGGGCTTGAGACAATCGATCGCCTTGCGATAGGCGTCGAACCCAGTGAACCGCCGGTCCGGCGGGACATCGATCTGCCCGCCGAACTGCTCGCTGAGAGCCTTGTGCGAGTTCGTCAGGCGGTCCTCGAAGACATCGGCCATGGCGAACAGCTTCGTGGGTCCGGTCTTGGAGGAAAGAGCGTTGGCGGCCGCCCCGCTGCCTCGTCCCCCGCACCCGACCAGCGCCAGACGGATCGTGTTGTCCTCGCCGGCGTAGGCACGTGACAGGAGCCCACCCGCAAGCACCGACCCCGTGATTACCTGCCCACTCTGTGCCAGGAATTCCCGACGAGAAGGCCGGTCCTGCCCGACCTGCATATCTTGCCCCTTCTGGCGACTCATAGCTGCTCCTTCTGAAGTGATTGTATACCCATGCGACATTTCACTCGATTATTGGACTCGTTTGTACGCTTCGGCGCCGACGTTGGAGAGGTACACGCCCCCATCCTCCGTGACAGGCAGGGAGGGCTTCCGGCTGCCCTCCACATCGCACCACGCGTTGCGGCGGAAGACGAATGTCTCGGGAGAGGTTCCCGGCCCGACATTCACGAAGACCTGCACCCGGGAGTCGTAGAACACGAGGTTGTCTTCAAAGACGCCGCCGTGGCAAGGCTGGAACTGTGCGTCCGTGGTCTCCTGGAGGATTCGCAGCGCCCACTTGTCCGGCAGGACCATCGTATTGTGATGGACGTGCCCGCCGTCGGCGGTGACCCAGGCTATTGGCGAGATGCTCCCCTCGAAGCGGTTGCCCGCGATAGTGATGTTCCTGGCCTCATAGTCCCGCACCTGGGGCCGGAAGAACTGAAGCCCGGTGCTGCCGCCGAGGTTGATGGATCGCTGCCCGGCGTTCCGGAACAGGCAACACTGCACGAGCACATCCTCCGTGCCACCCTTGAGCTGGACCGCGTTCGACTGCGAGAACCCCTCGCGTCCCACGAAGACGCAATCCTCTACCACGCCGTGGTGGCACCCGACCATGTCGATCCCGGACCCGCCCCAGCCCTCGAAACGGCAGTTCCGCACGCAGAAATGGTCCACGCCGGACATCTTCAGCGCATCGTAGTTCCCCTCCGGCCCGATCTCCAGGATCGTGACGTCTTCCAGCGTGATATGGTGCGCGGGTGTCTCGTACGAACCGCCGTCGTCGATGTTGATCCCGTTTCCCGGAAAGCCCTCAACCCTGACATTTCTCAGAATGAGGTGGCTGCAATCGGCGAAGTGAAATGCCTGTCCGCCACCGCCCCTGAATACCGGAAGCGAGTTCCGATCTGTCCCCTGAATGACGACCGGTGCATCTTCCGTCCCTGTCGCGTTGGCCAGAAACAGCCCGCCCTGGTAGACGCCTGGGTTCAGCAGCACCGTCGTTCCGGGCGTCAGATGTTGCAGAGCGGCCCGCAACTCGGTCGAATCGCCGACGCGAACCTCCTGGCCGGACACGGCGGACAGGAGAACGCAGATCAACCCCACAGAGCACACCACGGCACGGTATCCCATTTCATCACCTCGCAGCGCCAACACGGTTCACGAGTTCGTCAGCGCCGACGTCCGGCTTGTCGTCCCGGCGTTGCCCGTCGATATCCTCGGCAAGCGGCTGCGGCAGGACGGCAGCCTTGTCCACGATCTCCGACGCCGCCGACGTCAGATGGAGATTGCCGTGGGCCGGATCGGCGAATGCTGCCGATTCATCCCGGAACAGATTGCCCAGGAACTGAATCTCGCTGTCCGACTCGTTGCTCATGCCCGGTCCGCTGAGCAGGTTGTTTGCCACAGTCAATCCCTCGTTGGTGAAAACCGCGCGGATCAGGCGGCTCGTTTGGCTCTGCGGATCGTGGATCGTGTTGTGCAACACCCGGCAGTCTTTCGTGTAGACCGTCACAATGCCGGCCTCGGGGGCTCGCGTGATGAAGTTGTTGCGGGCCTCGCATCGGACGCAGTGGTGCTGCACTTTGTCTGCGCGGTGGGCGTTGCCGAGCTGCAGGCCCACGTCGCAATCGATGATGATATTCCGTTCGACCACGCAATCTTGCGAATCGAACCACAGGAAGATCGCCCCCCGGCCTTCGAAGGTCCTGCCCTGAATCCCGACGAACACGTTGTCGCTGATGATCCAGTCCTTCGCGTACATCACGTCGATTCCGGCGACGTAGTTACCCTGGGCGATGTCGGCCGGGTCGTCGCTCAGCCGCTTCGGCCGGTCGTTGTAGAACAGGCAGTACTGCACGCGGCAGCCCTTCGGGCGGACGGCCTCGCGGTTGGCCTCGGGGACCTTCACGCCCTTGATGCCCCGCTGCCAGATGTTGTGGATAACGCAGTTGTAGATCGTCAGACGCTGGACGTTGGTTTCGGAGTTGATCTTGAACCCGTTGTACCGGATGTTCTGAATGGTCAGATCGGCGATGGTCACGTCGGAACAACCCCGGATGCCGAGCAACTCACCATGCTGGCTCTGAATGCCGTCGAGGATCACACGCTCACGATGATCCGATGCGCCCCGCAAGGTCACACGATCCGCGCAGATCTCGATATAGCGGGGCATCAGGTAGTGGCCATCGGCCAGCAGGATCGTCTGGCCGGGCACAGCATGTTCGACGGCTTGAATCAGCCCCTCGACGGTCGAAACCTCCACCCTGTTTTCCGTCGGGACCGGCAACGCCGGCGCCTTCGGGAACCATGCCTGCACGGGCGGTGTCGCGATAGCTCCGGGCGAAGACTCTCCCGCTGCCGCGACCGTCACCCACAGGCAACCGAGCAATGCCAGGCCACCCGCCGCCACGATGCTGCACAACCAGCCACGTCTACCTTGAGATTGGATCAAACCGTATATCCTCAAGCATAAAACCGCCGCCAGTGTAGGGCAATCCCAGGGCCGAATCAACCCTGTAAGGCGACTATGGAACAAGACGCTCGGCAGTGCTATGATTATTGCACTTGGTGACCCGCGTACCGGCCGAAGTCATTGATGAGAAAGGGACCTGCCATGAAGAACCTGTCCAGAAGACTCGTCCTCGTGCTAATCGTGGGAATGATCGCGTCTTCGCCCATCGTAGCGGCCGGCGTTCCGCAACTGGACCGGACAAGACTGCCAGGCCGACAGGTCAAGGTGGCGGCCATCTGCATCGGTTTCGGCGGCGAGCACGACGAGAAGCTCAAACTGGCCCTCGACCACCTGCGGACAGCGGGAGAGAACGGCGTGGACATTGTCTGCCTTCCCGAGGAATTCGCGGGCACGAAGGCCGAACCGGTGCCGGGTCCGACAACGCAGGCGGTTGCAGAACTGGCCCGAAAGCACAACATGTACGTGATCTGCCCGATCCGGGAACAGGCCGGCGAACGAGAGTACAACACCGCGGTCCTGATCGGCCGCAAGGGCGAGGTCGCGGGATACTACCGCAAGGTCTTCGTCTTCTGGGGCGAGGGCGTCCACTGCAGCACGGAAGGAGTGAAGGTCTTCGACACCGGCTTCGGGCGGATCGGCATCCTCACGTGCTTCGACCTGAACTATCCCGAGCTCTGGCAACGCTGCGACGATCTCGACGCGGACATCGTGTTCTGGCCCAGCGCCTATGGCGGTGGTTCGCCCCTGAACGCCATGGCGATCCTCTACCACTACTACGTCGTGCCCGTCGGTGCCGGGAACATCCTCGACATCACGGGCAAACCTCTCCATCCCGTCGAGAAGCCGCGGGCAAAGCAGTTCATCGCAACGCTGGACCTGGACCGCTCCTTTGCCCACGAGGATTTCAACGTGGAGAAGGTCAAGAAGATGCTCGCAGAGCACGAGGGCCAAGTCGAGGTCGAACGGCAGCGCAGCGACGAGGACCTGGCCCCCTGGTGGCTGTTTCGGGCCACGAAGCCGGGCGTCCGCGTCCGTGAGATTCTGAAAGAGCATGGAATCGAGACGCTCCGCGAGTACCAGCACCGCAGCAGGAAGCAGATCAACGAAGCCCGCGACAAAGGCGAAAGAATCTGAAGGAACAAGGAGCACGACATGCAGTATATGAAGTTCGCAGCATCTCGGTGGGTTTCCGTGATCTTGCCGACGCTCTTGCACATCCTCACGACAGGCGCTCGGGCAGATACCGCGACCTGCGAGGCCGTGGAGATATTCCCTGCGGTGCAGCAGCACGTTCACGGCTCGACCATCGTGGAACTGCCCAATGGCGACCTGCTGGCCGCCTGGTTCCAGGGTTCCGGCGAACGGTGGGCCGACGATGTGGCCATCATGGGGGCCAGGCGAAAGGCCGGAGCGGCGGGCTGGAGCAAACCGTTCCTCATGGCCGATGTACCGGGTTTTCCCGACATCAACCCCATCCTGTTCCTGGACTCGCGGGACCGGCTCTGGCTTATGTGGTATACCGTTATCGCGAACCAGTGGGAAACGTCATTACTCAAGTACCGGCTCAGCGAGGACTACACGAGCCAGGCCGAAGCGCCGAGATGGACCTGGCAGGAGGTGCTGCACGTCAAGCCGGGGGATCCCACGGAGCGAGGCATCCAGCCTGGGGACCGATTCGTCAAGTCGGTCGAGCGACAGATCGAGGAATATGCGAAGTACCTGCAGGAGCTTCATTCCTCCCAGCCGTTGCAGGCGGCCGCGACCGTCGGGCTGTGGAGGGTGTACAGCTCCCAGTTGCTCTCGAAGGCGCGCGGCGAGGACATGGTCCGCAAGGGGATTCTCCAGACATCCTCAGGGGAATCCACCCCCACGGACCTCGGATACCCCTATTTCCGGCGGATGGGTTGGCAAACGAGAAACAAGGCGGTCCTGATCGACGGCAGGCGGTTGATCGTCCCTCTGTACTCCGACGGGTTCAGTTTCTCCCTGATGGCCATCACGGACGACGACGGCGCGACGTGGCAGTTCAGCGAACCGCTCGTCGGCGCCGGCAATATCCAGCCGAGCATCACCCGCAAAGCCGACAGCACGCTCGTCGCCTATATGCGGGACAACGGTCCCCCGCCGCAGCGACTGCACGTCAGCACATCAGCCGACAAAGGCCTGACCTGGAGCACGGTCCATGACTCCGAACTGCCCAATCCGGGCTCCGGGGCCGATATCGTGACACTCCGTAATGGTCACTGGATTCTGGCCTACAACGACACGGAGGAAGGCCGGCACAGCCTGGCGGTGTCCCTCTCGACCGACGAGGGAAGAACGTGGTCCCACACACGGCGCCTGGAACACAGCGAAGCCGGTGACGCGGCGCCGACCGCCGCTTATCCGTCGATCGTCCAGGGCGCCGACGGCAGTCTCCACGTTGTCTACAGCTATCGAAGCGACTCAGGCAAGACCATCAAACACGTCCGTTTCACGGAACCGTGGGTCATGGAGAAATAGAGATCGCGGGGTTTCCGAAGCGGGTCTGACTGCCGGGCAGAGGCTCGCGATGAGACGCCACAGTCATCCAGGCGATGGCGAGCAGCAGCAGGGGAACAAGACAGAGTTGCACCCAGAATCGCGGTCCGAGCCGCCAGGAATCGACGGCTGCTGGTTTGCGCGCCGGCTGTCCCGTCAGGGCAAGCACCAGCACCGAGCAGATCCCGGCCGTGATCCAGAAGCTCACCTGCACCAGGAACGTCCCCCTGCCGGTCATCGCAGGGAACACCTGCATCGACGCCCCGACTGTGAATACCCACAGGATGGTGAGGAACAGCAACTGCGCCCGGCCGAAGCCGCCCCCCGGCGACATCGCCAACGCACCCTGATGCTGCCGGACGATGGCGACCATCGAGGCCGCTGCCAGAAGGACCCCGATGGCGAGGAACCACCCCGTCGAAGCGATGCCAAGGACCTCACCGGGCACGTGGTTTCCCGACACCCAGTTCGTGACGTTCTTCGAGAGGTTCAGCCACATCATGACGGGCGCCAGCAGTATGAGCGAGACGGTCCGCAACCACCGACTCGGCGAGTCCTCAGCCGGACCTGGAGACCTCGGTGCAATCCGCAATACGAACACAGCCCCCACGCCGAGCCCCATGACCAGGCCGAATGATTGCTCCATCCACTTCCAGTAGTCCAGGCCTTGGAGAATGCCGTACCGGCCAATCGGTCCCCACTGGGCCCGGCCGAGCATGTTAAGGAGGTCGCCGAGCACAAACCCGATACCGCCGATAAGGACGCCCCAACCTGCCGCTGTCACGGCCACACGGTTTCCATGCCTCCGCAAGTACAGGATCAAGGCGATGAACAGGCCGATACTTCCCGCCCAGTTGTCGCTTCGCGGCGGGGTCATGTGCAGATGCAGCAGGACCGTCAGGACCAGGTATCCGGCCCACCAGCCGAGAGCCAGCACGGCCACAAACCGACACGCGCTGCGATCCGCCGGGATGAGCACGGCGCAAACCCCGGCGACCAACAGCGCCGACGAAGCGCCCACCCAATCCGTGTCGTGGAGACTCCAGCGATCCGTCAGATGGTGTGCGACGCCACTGACAGACAACGCGCACCAGACAAGTCCCAGGACTACCAGTGGCCTCGCGAAGCGTCCCAGATACGACGATGGCTCCGTGACACCCATCGCCAGAATGGCCGAGCCGATGCCCGCCCACAACCCTCCAATGACAAAGAGACATGCATAGCCGTAGAACACGTCGGGCAAGGAGGACGACGCAGTATAACCAATGATCCGGCCATAACTCATCTGGCCGCCGAAGGCCCACCCGATGGCCCCGCACATCCCCATGATGCTCGCTCTTCGCCACCAGTCCTCGCGTCCGCCGGCCAGGCAAACCGCAAGGCCCAACAACGCCCCAGGGATCATTGCGCCGGCTTCGTGGCCGTAGTCTCCCCGAATGCCCCAGCCCACGGACATGGCCAGACCCGCCAGGAGAATGCCACCGGTCGTGCGAGAGGCGTTCGGCATGCGACGGTCTCACTTTCGAGAGAGTATCACTTTCTGTCCGGGCCGCATCTCGAGCAATAACTCCTCACCGCTGATCCCCACATCCTTCATGCTGATGCCGGCCACCGAATGGCCCTGGTCGCCGAACGGATTCTCGAGACGCAAGGGGCCCCCTGCTTCAGCGACGATCTCCACGGATTGGATGAGTCCGTCCTTGCGGACGGCGGAGACCACGAACGCCCCTTCCGCACGCAGTCCCTTGAAGGACACGTCGCGCCAACTCTCGGGGACCGCCGGGAACAGGCGGACTGTGCCGCTGTGGCTCTGGAGGAGCATTTCCTGCAAACCCGCCGCGGCGGCGAAGTTGCCCTCCAGCGTGAAGGGCCGGTAGCGGAAGTTGGAGTAGCCTTTGCCGGTCTGGTCGCCGTTGCAGTGGAATCCATTGCGGAGGCAAAAGGCCCGCGAGAAGATTTCGAGTGCCCGCTCAGCCTTCTTGCCGTCCCTCGCCCGTGCGGCCAGGTTCGCCAGCCAGGAGAAGCTGTAGCCACACCACTGGCTGGTGCCTTTCTCATCGAGCTCGGCAAGAGACGCCTTGATGATGGTGCGGTCGCGCTCACCGTTTTCCCAACGGATCGTTCCCAGCGGATGAATCGCCATCAGGTGCGAGAAGTGCCTGTGTGAGGCTGGCAGCGGATAATTCTCCGCTACGAGCAACTTGCCACTGGTCGGGTCGATTGCCAGGTCGGGCATTTCCGACAGGAGCCTGCGCCAATGCCCGGCCTGACCTTGCTCCCCGAGCAAATCGGCCAGTTCGGCCGTCTTCTCGAACGTCCATCGCGTCAGCGCAAGGTCGTAGTTCGTGATCGAGGGGAACCAGGCTTCCAATCGATTGTCGTTGATCTCCGGCGAGGAACTCAACGGCAGTGTCCGCTTGCCGTCGGGGCCTTTCTCCGTCACGGCCTCCAGGAACACCGCCGTGTCCCTGAGCCAGGGATAGGCTCGCTCCTCAAGGAACTGGCGGTCCATGCTGTATCGCCAGTGCAGCCAGAAATGATGGCCCAACCAGGCGGCAGTCGTCGCAGAGTGCGTGTACTGATGCCAGCCGCCGATCTGATTCTGGTCCAGGTCGGCCGTCATGGGCACGTTCAGGCCGGGCAGGTCGAAGAACCGCTTCGTCCAGGCCCGAGCCGTTTCCCTCGTCTCCCAGAGCCAGCCTACATATCCGGATGCGCCTTCGAGCCGATTGCCGCTGTAGGCCGGCCAATAGCTCAGTTGCGTGTTGAGATCGTGATGGTAGTCGCCCTTCCACGGCGGGATCTTCATGTCGTCCGCGGTCCAAGGCCCCTGGAGCGTGATCGGAGGCGTGTCCGGCCGGGCCGCGGCGCCGAACTTGTACGTCTCCAGATACCATTGTCGCTCGATCACCGCGTTCGGAACGGAAACCGACGTTCGATCCCAGTACGAAGCCCACCATCGCTCGTGGTCCTGCACCAGCGTTCCAAGTCCTCGATCGAGCGCTGCTTCACAGCGTTTTCGTGCGGCGGTCAGCGGATCGTCCGAATCCTTGGAGGTCGCGATCGACCAGACGCCAAGCCAGCCGGATTCCGATTGCCGCCACGCGAGAGCCGCTGCGAAGCTGAAACCACCCCAACCTTTCTGCAAGTACCCCGTCCACGCGTCGCCGTGTTGCTCTATCGGCGCTTCGTACCGCAAAGTGGCCAAGTCGCCCGCGCTGATCTTGTTCGCGCCGGCCTCCTCCGTGACCTCGCCGGCAAACGGCGGTGCGATCAGCCTGACCGATGCAGGCCTGCGAGAGGCAATGTGAATCACGCCGAGCGGCTGGGTAGCATGCACAAGGACTCTCGCGACCGTACCATCGCGGAAGCGCACCTCGGAACTCGCCTTGGCGAGGTCCAACGACGCCTCCGCGAACGCGCAGTCGCCATCGAACGTCAGTTCGATCCTTCCGGCGGGGATCTTCGTCGGGCCGGGGTTGCCATAAGGATCGTCATAGAGCCGGTGCAGGTCCTGAATCCGGCCCTCTTTTACCCACTGGCGCATCATCCTGTACGAATAGTCGGCCGACTGAAACTCGGGCACGGGCCGCAGGTCCCACAGGTCCGTCCGGTCCAGCGAGATCCGCAGGGGGTTGCCGTCGCCCCAGACGAGCGCCCCGAGCAGCCCGTCGCCCAGGGGCATGGCTTCGTCCCAGACCTGGGCGGGCTCAGTGTAGTGCAGGCCGTGCTCACGTCGGGGCTGTGCACCAGCCGGACCGCACACAACCCCTGAAGAGAGAATCAAACACAGAATCATCCATCGCCGCATGGTGTTTTCGTCCTCCGGTATCCGAAACCTGGGAATTCCAATCGGGCACTATGCATGGGCGCACGGACAGTATCCGTCCGGACTGCCGGGATGGAGCGGCCTGTCCAGAGGCAATCCCATGGCGACACGCTCCTCATCCTTCTTGAAGACCGATCCGCAGCCTGTTCCCATCTCGCGAAGCTTCGCGACCTCCGTGTCGGTGATCGGCCGATAGGCCCGCCCCGCCCGGATGGCCTTGTCGACCAGGTCCAGGAACGACGGCGGAATGGCCGCGACCACGCCCGGCTGCGAGAGCGAGAAGCGAACCGCCAGATCAGCATCTTCCTGGGTCTCGACCGTGCGATACCACCAGTTGCGGCTTCGCTGTGCGCCCTCGGGCCACGCCCCGGCGCACAGTGTTTTCATGGCAAACACCGCCGTGCCGCGTTCCTGCGCACACTCGATCACTGCCTTGCCAAAACCCCACTGGAGATAGTCAACGTAATCGATTGGGAACATGATCGAGTCGAATTGAAATCCCCTGAGCATCTCGACGGCGCCCTTGGTCGTGTGGGCGGAGAGACCGAGGTAGCGAACCTTCCCCTCCTCTTTCGCCTTGAGGAGGGTCTCAATGGCGCCACCCGGCCCGAGGGCCCGCTGGGCCTCTTCGGGCGTGAAGACCGCGTGCATCTGGTACAGGTCGAAGTGGTCGGTCTTGAGCCGCGTCAGGGAACGCTCCAGTTCCTCGCGAGCCCCCTGCCTGTCGCGTTTCTTCGTCTTGCAGGCAAGGAAGATCTTGCTGCGGTCGATACCCTGGAGACCGGCGCCCATCTTGATTTCACATTCCCCGTCCCGCCCGTAGGCGGGCGCCACGTCGAAGTAATTGATCCCCTCGTCGAATGCCTTGTGAATACCGGCGGCGCCTTCCTCCTGGCCCTGCTGGCACAGCGCCAGACCCGGAAAACCGATGACGGATAGCTTCTCGCCGGTATGTCCGAGGACCCGTCGAGGAAGCTCGACAACGTTCTCCGCTCCCGATGCTTGCGCCCCGAACAGCGATTTCGGCGACACCGCACAGCTCCCGGCCGCCGCACTCGCCACTTTCAAGAACTTTCTTCTCTCCATGACTGCCTCCTTCATGTTCCTATACGAATTGTGCGACAGACGGCCGGAACACGGCGCAAGGCCGAATATGCGTCGGGCCTTTACGCCGCAGACCTGCACACATTGTAGGGTCTGCCGCGGGTCTTGACAACAGCTTGGGTATGACCGGATTCTGCGGTGGTGTCCAAGTCCCTTGTGGCCCATCTCACGCCGGGAAAACAATGATGGCCTTGTGCGGCGAGGTGGGACAGGCGGCCTCGCAGGCGCCGCAACCGTTGCACTTGTCCGGGTCAATCTGCGGCGTGAGCGTGTAGTCGGCCTCCGAGAAGACGTAGCGAACCGCATCGTACGGGCACCGGCTTCTGCACAGCGAGCACTCGCGGTCTTCGCCCAGCAGGCACAGGCTCATGTCCACGCGGGGCAGGCCCAGCCGGACAGCTCCCTTCTTCGCCTGCGGCACACGCTTCAACGCGCCGCTGGGGCAGGCCTGCGCGCACCGCACGCAATCCTCGCGACAGTAGTCCCTGTGAAAACTCAGAACAGGCGTCAGAAGCCCCGCCCAGCCGTTGCCGCCCAGGTCTCGTTCGATGATGCCGCTGGGACACGCGCGTACGCAGTTGCCACAGCGGGTACACAGCCCCACGAACGCTGGCTCATCCACGGCGCCCGGCGGACGGAGAGGCCGTGACATTCTGCGCCGAGACGGCCCAGTGACAGCCGCAAACGCCGCTCCCGCTACGGCGCCAAGGAGCATCCGCCTCGGCAGCAGACCGGCGGCGGGCTTCCTTCGCACCAGCGAACGAAGGGATTGGAACACGAGGGACAGCAGATCCTGGAACGCTCCCAGCGGACACACGCAGCCACACCAGGCGTTGGGCCATCGAAAGCTGATTGCCAGCATCGCAAGGAAGGTGACCATCGAGAACACCACTCCAAGCGTTGGTCCACGACTCCCGAGATCGAACAGGCCGGCGAAGCGGGCCAGCGGATCGAGCCACAACAAGAATGGATAGCCCAGGCACGCGCCGCCCAGCGTGAACAGGACAATCCAGGGACCAAGTCGCGGGAAGGAACCGGTCCGGCGTCCCAGCCGGCGGCCGAGACGACTTGCGCCATCCATGCACAGCCCGACAGGGCACACCCAACGGCAGAACAACCGGCGGCGAACCAGCACGACGATCAGACCGAGCCAAACCATCATGGGAAGACCCCACGTCGTCAGGATCGCGCTGACCGCCACAAAGGGACTGAGAGCGGGAACCAGGGCAGCCGCTGTCGCGACAGGCAGGATGGGCCAGAGTGCAAGCACCGCCGCAAGCAGGCACAACGTGCGGACCAGCCATCGGATGCACTCGCATCCTTGGGAACTGACCGAATCGGAGGACGTCTGCCATTCCGTGGGTGCGTTCAACCGAGATAAGCCTCCTGCTGCCTGAGCACCTTCTGGACCTTGGCGACATCCACGTCACGGGGCAGGCACTTGTCCTCGACGGCCACCGCCGCCGCAACACCTGCGGCGTGACCGGTCACAAAGCAATTCGGGATCAGCCGAACAAGGTCCGCCATCGAAGTCTCCATGCTGATGCACCGGCCGGCGGCCAACACGTTATCGACCTTCGCCGGCACCAGGACGCCGTACGGGATCTGCCATTCCCCGTGGTTGCCGCCCTCCTCGCCGCCCACGCCAATGACATCCGGGAACCTCGTGTGCGCCCGCAGGTCGGCCAGCCTCACGGCGTTCACGCCGTCGAGTACTCGCGTGATCCGCACGCCAAGCTGCGGCGCGGTCTCAACCAGGTACACCTTCTCATATCCCGGCGTGCCTCGTGTCTTCTGGATGTTCTGCCAGATGAACTTGCGATGGTTCATCTCCATGCGGGTCAGCGTCGCGACGTCCAGCGCATCGACCTCGGGACCGTGCAGGTTCACCCAATTCACGCCGGGGACCGGGGTCCGCGAGCCGAGATGCTTGGGCTTGGGCGAACTCGCGGCCTTGGCCGCATCCACCCGATCCAGGTTCCCGATCCGCGACACCAGTCCCACGTTGTGCGAGCGGTGCTCGAATGGGGCGCCGGCCGCCGCGAACACGTCGCCGTCGCCGGTGGCGTCGATCACGACCCTGGCGAGGATGGCCTGCCGGCCGGACTTGCTCTCGAACACAGCCCCGCGCACCGAACCGCCCGTGACGATGGCGTCCACGCCCCAGCAGTGCAGGAAGACCCGGACCCCCGCCTCTTCGATCATCTCGACCATCAGGTACTTCACCGCCTCGGCGTCCACGGTCGGCCTGGAGCCGGGCTTGCGGTCGATGATCGCGCCGTCCATCTTGTCCAGGCGGCGCATGATCTCCTCGCCGATCCCCTGGCAGACCTGCTTGGCGCCGTCGACGATGTGTCCGATAACCAACAGCACAAGGCCGCCGGTCCAGAGACCGCCGAAATGCCCGTAGCGTTCGACCAGCGTCACGCGGGCGCCGGCGCGCTGGGCCGCGATGGCCGCCACGATGCCGGCGGGGCCTCCGCCGACGACCAGGACATCCGTCTCATCCAGGACTGGCAATTCCCTCGCGGGCTGGATCACCTTGCCGTCGACGAGGGTCGCGAAGGCGCCGTCGGCCCGGACCTTGTGGCTGGCGAGGACGGAACTCTCGAAACCGGTGGACTCGCCCGGATTCTGAGCCAACGCCGGGACGGTCGTGACAGCCCCCAGCCCCACACCCAGGCCCGACACCCCCAGCACTCGCAGGCACTCGCGTCGATTCATCGGATCGTTCATAGGCAGCTCCTCGGCAATTGACAACAGACCTGCGTGCGACACACCCGGGTCATCTTAAACCAAACGGCCGAGTAATGAAAGCAGGATCGAAGCTCACCGCCTGCGTACGCCTGTGCGACGAATCGTTGTTTCATGGATAGTGCGGGACTCGACGTGATTCTCTCCATGAGCTTCGCTGCGGCCCAGAAACCACTGGCAGGCGGGAAGGCCGCACTCGACGCCTCTGCGGCGTCTGAACAGAATACTCAGTAATCCTTGAGATTCCTCATCCACTCGGGCCAATCTTCGGGCTGGACGCCGCCGGCCCTGGTCCATTTCCCGGCCCTGTCGAAGTCCGCGCTCCACTTGAGCGTCCAAAGCTCCTTGAGACCCACCGGCCTGACGGACCAGTCCAGGAACAGGCCGTTCACATATCCGTTGTGGCGATTGATGCAGCCCACCGCGTTCGCTCCTTTCTCCCGAAAGGGCATCTCTGCACTCACACAAACGATCCTTACTCGCCACTGTAAGGTCGAAACCGCTTCACTTCGCCAAGGACACCGTTTTCAACTCGTCGAAGCCTCATGTACTATTCTGGACGCCCCTCCGCATACGTCAATAGGGAGATCACAAGAAAGCGAGAAAACTCTTGTTCCTCTCGTTCAATGCCGCCGCTGCGTACGCTGCGTTTGCCTTGACCGGCCATGAATCGGACCCAGGAAGAACCCACGTCCGCCGGTCTCGAACAAAAAAACTCTGGCGTTTTGGGGCGGCAGACCCTATTCTCTTGGCATCGGTCCGGAGAGAATTTGCGGGCCGAATCGAAGGGGGCCTCTCAAACCCGAAGGACGTATGTGGGGAGCCCCGAACCGCAGCATCAGACCGGAACCGGCCAGTTCGATATGGATTGGTATCACTATATAGGCTGGGCGGCAGTCCTCGCCCAATCATTTTTCGTGTGCTATGCCGTTCGCAACTACCGATACGTGCGGACCAAGGCCACCGAAAGGAAGGAGACCGTCTTCCGGCCTCGCGTCGCCCTGATCATCCCCTGCAAAGGGCTGGACGCCCATTTCCACTCGAACATCCAATCATTCATCGAGCAGGACTACGAGAACCATCGCCTTTTCTTCGTGGTCGAGGACGAATCGGATCCTGCGTTTCGAGAACTGACCTCGCTGCGGGACAAATTCGGGCGGGGCTCGCACATCCTCGACATTCAGATCCTGGTTGCCGGGCACTCTCAGGTGTCCAGCCAGAAGATCTTCAACCTCCTGTATGGGTATCAGCAGGTCCCCGACGACACGGAAGTCCTGGCCTTCGCCGACTCGGATGTGTGTGTTCAGCGTGACTGGCTCAGCCGGCTCGTACGGCCGCTGCGGCGGGCCAAGTACGGCGCGGCCACCGGGTACCGCTGGTTCGTGCCCATCCGGGGCAATCTCGCCACGCTGGCGCTGTCGGCGATCAACGGAGCCGTCGCCCAATCGCTCGGCAACACCCCCCTCAATCAGGCCTGGGGCGGTTCCATGGCCGTTCGCATACAAGACTTCCGGCGGCTGAGAATCCCGGAGATCTGGACGAACACATTGAGTGACGACCTGTCACTCAGCCAAGCAGTGAAGCAGGCGGGCATGAAGGTCCTCTTCGTCCCGGAATGCCTGGTCGCCTCCTTTGAATCGACAACGTGGCCGAGGCTCATGGAATTCGGCCGTCGGCAGTTTCTCATCACGCGAGTCTATGCTCCCTGGACCTGGTGGCTCGGCCTTCTGAGCAGCTTCGGCTCGGTCGCATGTCTCTGGGGTACGGCCGCCGTTGCGGTCCACGACGCCTGCATCCACGCGGGGCATGCCATTCTCACCGCCGCCATCCCCTGCCTGTTCCTGGCCGGCCAGCTTGCTCGGGCGGTACTGCGTCAGTTGATTGCCGCGCAGGTCCTCAAAACACACCTGCCCCAGTTGATGCCGGCCGCCCTCGCGGACGTCCTGGGCTGCTGGCTCTGGTCGATTGTGCTGCTTGTCTCGCTTCTGTCCTCCGCGTTCGGCCGAACCATCCGCTGGCGGGGCATCCGTTACAAGCTCATCAGCCCCACGCGAACCTTGATCCTGGGGGCCCCCAGCCCCCCTGCGGGCTCGCATCACTGACCGCAGCCATGTTGCAGGGCGACATGTAAACCCTTACAGTAGCCACACATACGTAACATTGCCCCACCATCGCAGTCCCACGAGACGCCCAGCGTATTCTGAAGACACCTTGGCTTCCTATCTCGGCAACCCTTGCCTGTTGCGGTGCTGGTGATACGCGGCGCCGAAGCGGTGCGAACAGGATAACGTAGGATTTGTAGGAACTGTATTGCCCTTCATACGTCTATAACAGATAAGGGCAAGGACATAGTGCGGAATCCGGGCCGTTTGCCCGAAGGCAGACAGTGCGGTTGCAGCCACCCCAGGCCTTGGGGGGACTCGTTGGGAGCTTGCAGGTTGTGAAGGAGTGCCTGTCACAGGGAGATATCAGGCTGTTCGTCGAAGGGAGTGCCTCTGCGGAGCAACTGGGGGCCTGGAAACAACACCTGCGGGTGTGCGACCCCTGTGCGGCCCAGGTGGCTCGATTCCGCGCAGGCTTGGAACCGGCGTCGAGGCCAACACCCGATCCGCCGGCGCAGGCCGATACAGGGGAGGTATCCGCTCCTTCCACCGTTCTGGAGCCCAACCTTCAAATCGGCGACTTTCAGATCGAGCGGAGGCTCGGCACCGGCGGCATGGGCGTCGTGTACCAGGCCACCCAGGTCTCGCTGAACCGCCGTGTCGCGCTCAAGGTTCTCCCTTTCGGCCCAACCACAGGGTCGGCGACCGTCCAACGATTCCGCAGGGAGGCCCGGGCCGCCGCCAGGCTGTGCCACCCCGGCATTGTGACGATCTTCGCCGAAGGGGCCGAGCGGAACGTCTGCTACTTCGCCATGGAGATGATCGACGGCCGAAACCTCGACCGGGTGATTGCGGACCTCCGCCGCGCAAGGGCCTCGCGAACTACATCGGTCGGTCTGCCGCCCGTTGAAGACACCGACCCCTGGGCAGACACAGACGATGCGACGATGTGTCGCTGCATGCTGGAAAGATGCAGATCGAATCGAGAGTACTTCAACGCGGTGGCCGGCTTGATCAGCCAGGCCGCGGAGGCCCTGCACTATGCGCACGGGCACGGGATCATCCATCGCGACGTGAAGCCGTCGAATCTCATGCTCTCCCACGACGGCCGGCTGATCCTGCTGGATTTCGGGATTGCAAGGGTCTGCGAAGAGCATGGCATGACCGCCACCGCCTCCTTCGTCGGCACGCCACGCTACATGAGCCCCGAGCAGATCGCCGGCGGACGAGGCAGGCCCGACCACCGTTGCGACGTCTATTCCCTCGGCGCGACGCTCTACGAATTGCTCACGCTCGAGCCCCTGATGAACGGGGACACGCCGCAGCGCGTCGTCAGCCAGATTCTGAGTGAAGACATGCGTTGCCCTCGGCAGATCGATCGCCACATTCCCGTCGATCTGGACACGATCTGCCGCAAGGCGATCCAGAAGGACCCGGCCCGGCGCTACCAGAGCGCAGCCGAGATGGCCGAAGATATTCATCGGTTTCTGTGCGGCCGGGTCATCCGCGCCCGGCGTCCCGGACTGGTGGACCGAGCGGCCAAAATGATCCGCCGGCACAAGGCGGTCGCGGCGTTATTGTGCCTGGTCCTCGCAGCCAGCGCCGCGGCGGGCGTCCTGGGCTGGAAACACTACTCCACGCGGTGGGCCCAGCAGTACGCCATGGCCGAGATCGACAACCTCATCGGGCAGAAGGAGTACTTCGCCGCCTTGCAGTTGGCCGAACGGGCCGAACGCTTCATCCCCAATGACCCGCTGCTGATCGACCGATGGCCTCGCCTGTCGCGCGAGCATTCCGTGATGACAACGCCGCCCGGTGCCAGGATCTACATCCGCGAGTACTTCCACACGGCCGGCGGCTGGAAGTACCTCGGTCGGACTCCGCTGCGAAACATCCGAATCCCCTTCGGAACTTATCGATGGAAGGCAGTCAGACCGGGGTTCGTGAGCGTCGAGACGGTGCAATCGAACGACCTGCCTTCACCCTACGCAGACCTGGCCAGCCTGTCCGCCAAGCAGATCAGTTTCACCCTGCACCAGGCGGCCAGTTGCCCCGAGGATATGGTCTGGGTCCCCCCGTCCAACCTCGACCAGAAAAGCATGTACCACGGCGAGCGGTTGATCCTTCTGGCGCCGGCCTATTTCATCGACAAGTATGAGGTGACCAATCGCCAGTACCAGGAGTTCGTCGATGCGGGCGGATACGAGAAACAGGAGTTCTGGCGAGAGGACTTCACGCATGGCGGCACCGTCCTGCCCTGGGCCCAGGCCGTGCAGGAGTTCCGGGACCAGACCGGACGCCCCGGCCCGGCCCTCTGGAAGGACGGCGCCTATCCCAGGGGACAGGATGATTACCCCGTCGGCGGGATCAGTTGGTACGAAGCCATGGCCTACGCCCGGTTCCGGGGCAAGGACCTGCCGACGATCTTCCACTGGGCCCTGGCCGCCCGCGCGGACGACAATCCGTCCAACATCACGAACATGAGCAACTTCGGGGCCGGTCCCGCTCCCGTCGGGACATTCCCGGGCATGGGCCGGTTCGGTCTCTACGACGCGGCGGGAAACATGAGGGAGTGGTGCAGCAACGCGCTCAAAGGAAGGGACAACGTCCGGTGCGTCCTCGGGAGCGCCTGGAATGAGCACGCATACAGTTTCTCCGCCGGTGGAGACGCCCGGTCTCCCTGGGACCGGGATCAGTGCAACGGTCTGCGGTGCGTCATGTACATCGGCGGCAGGGAAGATGTCCCCCAGGCCGCACTGGCACCGGTCGAATGCAGGCACAGGGACCTGTCGCAATTCACACCGGTCTCCGATGAGATCTTCGCCTCGTACATGGACACATGGTACCGCTACGACCCCATGGAACTGAACGCCAGGATCGAGTCGGCCGACTGCGATCTGGGCTATTGCCGCAGGGAGCAAATCACGTTCGATGCGACGTACCCAGGCGAGCGGGTCATCGCCTATCTGTACCTGCCGAACGCAGTGGAGCCGCCCTATCAGACGGTTGTGTGGTTTCCCGGCGGCGAGGCCCGCGACAGCCCGTGGACCGACCAGTCTCACACACACGAGATGACCACGATCCTCCGCAGCGGCCGGGCCCTGATCGTCCCCATCTATAAGGGCACCTATGACCGGCGGCTCGACCGGATCTACCCGCCCGACGGCACACAGAGCAGGAACCTGTATGTGCAGGAATCGCAGGACATGCGAAGGGCGATCGACTACCTCCACACCCGCGACGATATCGACACCACGAAGCTCGCCTACGTTGGATTGAGCTGGGGCGCGCAGATGGGCTCGGTGATGATCGCCACCGAGAGCCGGCTCAAGGCCGGCATCTTCCTGCTCGGCGGCATCTGCGCCTGTAGGAGGCACCCTGCCTCGGATCCGGCCAACTTCGCGCCGCGCGTCACGATCCCGATCCTCATGCTCAACGGCCGGGAAGATTCGATCTTTCCGCTCGAAACAGCGCAAAAGCCGCTGTTCAACCTCCTGGGCGCCCCTGCAGGACACAAACAGCACCTTCTCTTCCCGGGCGGACACAGCATCGCCTGGGAATATCGCGAACAGTACCACCAGGCCATCGTCGACTGGCTGGACCAGTACCTGGGCAAGGTAAAAATAACCTGCAAGGAGAAGGCTTCGTCATCCTGAGCCTCGCAAAAAACGAAGGAACATGGTATCCTATGAATTGCGGCGGCAGTTGCGATGGTTGGCAGTGGATTGTCCCTGATCGATGTCCGTGAGTCAGACAGATCGATGCCTATTGGAGGCCATTCGGCGTGGCGACGCCGGGGCGTGGACGCAACTCGTCGATGAGTATCAGGGCCGTCTGTTGCGGTTCGCACAGACTCGCGTCCCACAAAACGCCGACGCCGAGGACATCGTGCAGGACACCTTCGCCTCGTTCATCAAGGCCGCCCGCTCGCTGCGGATCGAGACGAGCATCGAGACATACCTGTTCGGCATCTTGCGCAACGCCATCGTCAACCGCCTGCGAACCCGCTGGGCCAGGACGGTGTGCCTCATCCAGGACGTCTACTGCGGCAACGAGAACAACCTGCCCGCCGATGCCGCTGCGGGCATCGCCTCCTCCGACCCGAGCGTGAGCTGGTGCGTCAGCCACGAGGAACAGCAGCAACTGCAACGGCAGATCCTGGCCCAGGCGCTGCAACAGTTCGTCAGGGACCTCCAGGACTCCGGCAAACTGCGAGACCTGAAGATCGCCGAGCTGGTGTTCTACTGCCAGCTCGCAGGCAAGGAGGCCGCGAAGCTGCTCAAGACGGATGAAGGCCTGGTCCGCGTCGTGAAACACCGCTGCCTCAAGGTCATCCGCGAGGCCGTGACGAACAACGAAGCGATGAGAGACCTGTCCGTCTCCTTTTCCGAGGACCTGCTGACGGAGGTCTGGGCGTCGGAGCGTCTGAGTTGCCCGAAGCGCAGCACGCTCGGCGCATTCCTCCTGGAGAGTCTCTCGCCGGAGTGGTTCGACTACGTGGACTTTCACCTCACGACGATGGGCTGCCACTTCTGCCGGGCCAGCTTCAAGGACCTCCGCGAGCAGCGGGCCAACGAGCAGCACACGCAATTCCGCGATCGCGTCCTCAACTCGACCATCGGTTTCCTCTCAGACGCGTAGGGCCCCTGCACTGCAAAGGCGCAACATCTTGTCTTCTTAGCAAGCATTCTGGCCTCATCGGTCCTCGCTTGCCTGGCGTCGGGACCTCCCCGTACGACCGGGGGCTCTGCCCCCGGCCCCCCGGCATTTTTCGCTTTCCGCCAGCAGCATGGTGGGAAGGCACGCCGAGGGGCAGGTCCGCCGCTGTTGTTTCCCATGCTATTGGCCCAAGGCGTCAAATGCCGGGGGTTTGGGGGCGGCGCCCCCAAGAGACACCAACGAACTCAAGACCCAATGAACGAACGTTGGGGTTGCGGCCGAAGGCCGCCCCAAGTTCACTCGGACTTCGACAGGTCCAGCGACAGCACGACCTGGAACTGTCCGCCGCCCTGTGCGAAGACCTCCCTGCGGACACCTGCACCCGTCCCCAATTCTCGCTGCGCGTGCGCGACAAGGCTGTCGCCGAGGGCGGCGACTCGTGCCAACTGGTTCAGCGACCCTTCGGTCACTTCGAACCCCCGGCCCCGGAAGTCGCCCTCGCCGCCCGCCGCCACGACCGCCGACGAGACCGTTCTCATCGAGACGTTGTCGAACCATATCTTTCCAGACTCAGCCAGGCCGCAACGCAGGATCATCACGTCTGTGCCCGCGGGCACGGCGAACTCAAAGGAGACCTGCCTCCAATCCTCGGTCCCACCGATTGGCTCGACGCTCTGAGAGCTCGCTCCCCCGATGAGCCGCTGGGCGGTGTTCCAGCACTGCACCATGACGAAGCCCGTGTTGGCAGGCACATTCTGGGTCTTCACATCCGCCGTCACCCGCACGGTCGCCCCGACCGGAATGGTAGTCACGCGCTGGGCCCAGTTATTGGCCAGCCGGATTTTCACACCCGTCTGTTCGATGAAGGCTGCATTCCCCCGCTGTGGGAACTCTTCGACCCCGCTACGCAGGTTCTCGGTCTGCGCGGAGGACACCGCTCTGAACCAGGCGGCCGGCCCCCGTTCACTTGCGGCGCCATCGAAGTCGCCATTCACAAGGAGCTCAAGTCCGGCGCCCCAGTCTCGTCCTGTTCCCGGCGGCTCCGCGGCCGTTAGAAGAATGCCGAAGGTCCCCAGGACAACCGACGAAACAAGTATCACCCCATTGTATCTGTTCGTTTTCATATCCGTTCTCCTCAATTGGATTGTCGTTCATTTCGTTGAGCAGCTATTGATCCCACAGAGAATGTGGCGTCAGCATGGGGTCGTTAGAGACCAGCAGCCGCATGGACCCGGCCATCAGGATCGTCGCCGGATCAGTAGACGCCAGGAGCGGATCGTCTTCGACGGACTCACGGACCGTCGTGGTTTCAATCGGTTCCATCGCATCTCGACCCGTGCCCCCAAGAAGGCTCATGCCCAAGTATCCCGCAGCTAGAACCAGGCCGGCCGCAACACCTGAGGCAATCCAGATTCCAATGCCCCTTCGCGGTTTCCGGTCTTGTGTTGCCGTCAGGTGTTGCATCACCGTCTGGCGCTGCCGATCCCAGTCGAAACCCGCGAGTTGCCGCTCGGCGTTTCGTCGCAGTAATCCATCGACGTCACGATCCATTTCGCTCACTCCAAGTACTCTCTCAACAGCAGGCGCAGCTTCTGTCGGGCTCGATGAACGTGCCACCGCGTCACCGTGGCGGAACAGCCCATGATCCGCGCGACTTCGGCGTGGGGCAGGTCCTCAATCCCGAACAGAGCAATCGCCTTGGCCTGGCTCGCCGTGAGCCGAAGAAGGGCCCGTTCGACGGCCGCCTGCAAGTCCTCGGCGTTCCCCTTCTCATCCAGCTCGGGGGATCTCCTCCGGGAGTCCACCGCCGCGAACGCTCTCATCATCGCCGCCCGGCGGCGTAAGGCCCGGTGGCGGCTGACGGCCTCGTTCACGACGATCCGGAGGATCCAGAATCGGAAGCTCTCTGCGGCCGCCAGGCTCCTGATCCGCAGATAACCCTTGAGAAACGCCTCCTGCACGACCTCCGCGGCATCGTGCACGTTCCCCAGGACGCCGAAGGCCACCCGCATCGCCTGATCCTGGTGCAACTGCACCAAGCGATCAAAGGCAACCCGATCCCCGGCCTGACTGGCACGCACCAGCCGGACGGTCTCGTCTTGCTCCTGGCAAATATCGCCCATTCCGCCGTCCTTTTGCTTCTATAGACGTGCCGAAAGTACGAGACGTTAGTCCCTTGCAAGCGGGAATCACGGAGAATAGGAGAAATTGTCGGCGTGATTCGGCTTGTGCATCCCGCCGGCGGCGTCGGTCGCCACAGATTTCATTCGGTGTCTTCGGCTTGATGTACGCGCGGGCTCTCTGTGTGCCCTCGCGGCGACTGCGGCTTGCGATGGACACCGCGTTGCATGCTCTCGAACTGGTTCTCCAGCAGGTCCACACCGACGAGAACGACCACGGCCAGGACCGCCAACTTGACACCCAGCCAGGGAAGACCCAGCCCGATCACGACACCGATGGCCGCCAGGACCCAGATCGCCGAAGCGGAGGTGACGCCGACGACCATCCCCTGCCGGGTCAGGATAACGCCGGCACCGAGAAACCCAATCCCCGTGACCACCTGGCCGATGATGCGGGATGGATCGGTGACGCCGGTGGCGACGTGCTGCGAGATAGCGATGAACACATACGTCCCGGTGCAGATCAGCGTGCTGGTCCGCACGCCCACGGGTTTGCCCCGCAACTGCCGTTCCAAGCCGACGATTGCGCCGGAAAGGAAACAGCACAGCAGCGCCTCCCACGTCAACGGACTGACATCAAGTATGTTCATAGGTCTTCCAAATGCCAGCAACCAACCCGGCATCGCAGCAAAGCATATCCGGAACAGAAAGGTCGGGCAAGCCCTATGAACTCCGTTCGTCATCTCTCCCGAAGCCAGCGGAGGACCTCGCGCGGGCCGGGACGTTTGCCGTACAGGAGGATGCCGGTGCGGAAGACCTTGGCCGCTGCCCAGATGGTCGCGAAGACACCCACGACAAGAACAAGGATCGAGAGTGCGATCTCGCCCCACCAGATGTCGGGACTGCTCGCCAGGCGCAGGACCATGAGCATGGGCGTCGTCGGGGGGATGTAGGACAGAACGCGGGCCAGGTCGCCGTTGGGGTCGCGGGCCAGTTGCGGCCAGGCGATCAGCGGAACGACGAAGACCAGCGTGATCGGCATCATCAGGCTCTGCGTCTCCTTGATCGTGTTGCAGACCGAGCCGACGCCCGCCAGGATGGCGCTGAACAGGACGAAGCCGAGGACATAATAGACCAGGCCGTAGGCGACCAGGTCCAAGCCGATATCGACGTTGATCCCGCGCCAGGTCGCTGCGCCGTAGGCCGCGGCGCCCCATAAGATCATGACCGTCAGTCCTACCCCGGCCAGGCCCAGGATCTTGCCCGCCATCAGCTCGAACGGACTGACCGCCGAGAGCAGCATCTCGATAATCCGGGAGTTCTTCTCCTCGATGATGCTGCTAATCATGTGCTGGCCCATTCCGACGATGCCGATGAATATCAGGTACATGAACGCGAACGGCACCATCATGCGGGCTACCCGCTGGCCTTCGCTCTGTGTTTTCTCCCGCCCCTGTTTGTCGCCCAGCTCAACCCGGCGGATGGGGACGTTCTGGACCTCGGCCAGCACCGCCCGGTCGATCCCGCGGGCCTGGTATCGATAGTCCACCACCGCGTCGCGCAACAGCCGCTCCACGGTCCATATCGCGTCGATCTGCGAGGCCTCGGGTTTGTGGGTGTAGAACCGCAGCGCCGCGTCCTTGCCCGTCGGGTCGCCTTCCAGCACGACATAGGCATCGAGTTCGCCCCGCCGGAGTTGGTCCTTGCCTTGTTCTTCGCCCTCGACAGGCAAGGGCTGCAAGGCCAGGGGACTTTGCGGATGGGACTTGTTGTGCTCCTCGAAGGCGCTCGTGATTCGCGGGAGCAATTCGTCCGCCGGCAAGGTCACCCCAACCCGTACCGCCGGGCGGGGCCCGCCTTCCTTTTCCACCATCATCTTGCTCAGGAAGATGACGCCCACAACGAGGACGGGGATGAGCAACAGGCTCAGGAGGAAGGTGCGCGTCTTGACCGTATCCACGAACTCGCGCCGCGCGACTTTAGCGATCTTCCACATGGCTGCCTCCGACCAGCCGCACGAAGATCTCGTGCAGCGAAGGCTGTTTGATCTCGAACGCTCGTACCCGTGCCCGTTCGACGAGCAACCGGAGCAGCTCTTGCGGATCGGCGCCGTCCCGCAGCGTCACGTCGATCCGCCGGCCGTCGTGCCGGAGCGCCGTGACCTGGGACAGCCTTGCGACAAAGCCTGCGTCGCCCTCCAGATCGATCGAGACCACGCGTGACTCATGTCCGGCCCGAATCTGCTCCAGCGTCCCGTCCACGACTACTCTGCCCTTGTCGATCAAGACGATGAAATCGCACAACTGCTCCGCCTCGTGCATCCCGTGCGTGGAGAACAGGACCGTCCGGCCCGACGCCCGCATCCCATCGATGATCTCCCGCAGCATGTCCTGGTTCACCGGGTCCAGCCCGGAAAACGGTTCATCGAGGATCACCAGCTCCGGATCGTGGATCACCGTGACCGCGAACTGGAGCTTCTGGTGCATCCCGCGAGAGAGTTCCTCGACCTTTTTGTTCGCATATCCGGCCAGGTCGATCCGCTCCAGCCAGGCGGGCACCCTCTGCCCAAGCTGCTCGGCGGTCATCCCCTTGAGCGAGCCGAAGTAGCGAAGGACCGCCGCTGCGGTCATCTTGCGATAGAGCCCGCGTTCTTCGGGCATATATCCCACCCGGCTGCGGGCGGTCGAAGAGGCCGGCTCACCGAACATTTGGATCTCGCCGCTGTCCGGTCGGATGATGTCCATAATCATCCGCAGCGTCGTGGTTTTGCCCGCGCCGTTGGGCCCGAGGAAGCCATATACGGCCCCCTGCGGCACGTGGATGTTCAGTCCATCCACCGCCCGCACCGCGCCGAACGACTTGCGAACTTCCTGGAGTTCGATTGCATACATGGCCGACACACCGTCCTTTCAGGGGAATAGACGCCCGGACGACGGAAGTATTCTAACAACCGATTGGTTTTCCGTATCCGATTTGTGCGACCATCCCCTCTTATTTCCAGAGGGCCTGGATCTGTCGGACGGTTTCGTCCACGAGGATCTGGCCGCCTTCGGGTCCGACAGCGTACTTGTCGGCGCTGTAGCCTCCCCCCTGGACGGCCTCCTTCGTGGGCAGATACCCGCAGCACTGGCAGGACAACTGGACCAGCATGGTCACAGTCGCGGGACTTCTCGCCTTCATCCGGACACCGTACTCGAGGTACAACTCGAACGGATTCGTCGCCATCGCAACGTCGCCGAGCCGCAGCAGGTGCAACT
Source organism: Phycisphaerales bacterium (assembly GCA_039683175.1). Classification (GTDB taxonomy): domain Bacteria; phylum Planctomycetota; class Phycisphaerae; order Sedimentisphaerales; family Anaerobacaceae; genus PLanc-01. The sequence goes on along the minus strand of JBDKRX010000021.1, from coordinate 11,330 downwards.
CGACCGGCGACACGGTGTCGGTTCGATAGAACGGTGCAAGGGTCGAATCCGCCGGCGGAAGATTCACCCTCGCCACCACATGCTTGAAAACAAGACCGGTCCGGATGTTTTTGCGGGCGACGGGCAACACATCCTCGACGGCGTCGACGATCCGTCGGGCGATCTCCTGGCGATTGGAGAGGCCTCGCTGCTGGATCATGGTCTCTTCCGCCTTCGAACGATAGAGCCGGTGCGGCGAGAGGTCCCCCGCCGAAGCACACTGGGCAAGCACGTAGACGTCCCCCGCGATTCTCTTGTGAAGCTCGATCCGCACATCGTGCCAGAAATCGGCGGAAACCTCGCTCAGATCCTCTGTCTCCTGGGCGGGACAGGCGACATTGATGACGGTCCCCGTGAGCTTGCCGTGCTCATCCCAGAAGAAGAGCATCTCCACGCCATGGTCCTCACATCCCTCGATCCCCCCAAAGTCCGGCCGGTTCGTGACGCCGTACATGATGGCGGAGCCGTCGAAGTAACGAGCCCTACGATTGGTCGCCACGACCGCGTGACCCAGCGCCCAGCTCATGCCCATCGGCTTTCGGTTCTGCCATGCCTCGACGGCGACCTGGGCGATCCGCCGGACGAAGAAATCCCCATACTCGGACGCCTTCATCACGCCCTTGTCGTTGCTGACGTCATACAGGGTCCCGAAGTCCTCGTCTGCGAAGCCCGGTCCCGTGTGGGTATGCGTTGCGTTGAGCAGCAACTTGTCCGCATCGAACTCAGGCAACTTCGTCCTGAGGACGTCCTTCACCCTGTCCTGCATCGACTTGCCGATGAACAACACGTCGCAGGATACAAGGATGGCCTGCTCGCAGAGACCATTGGCGGTTCGTGTCTCGATCGCCAGGGCAGTAGCTGTCAGGGGATCGCGGACCCGATGGGAGATTCGCTTGTGCAGTTGCCCGACCAAGGCAACCGGCCTTTCCGGCGTGATGTCGACCGCCGCCCAGCCGACGTGCAGTCGGGGTCCCTCCGCCATCGCATCCAACGCGGTGAACACTATGGCGGGACAACACAACAGACCCAGGACAGTCACCACAACTACCTTGCTCAGTCTCACGAGTGGACCCCTTCTCCAGAATTCCGCTGATCGCTCGTCCAATCTTATGACTCTTCGCTCTTCTCGGGAGTGATACAGATACGCTTCTCACCCATGGCCGGCCCCGCCTTCCCGGACCATCCGGCCACGAGTGTCCTGATCCTCCGGATCTCCCATCGACACCATCCGGCTTCACGCCAAGGTCAAGCCCGCGACACACGGTCCACCCGATGGCCTTCTATAGAGATCCCAATTTATCACTCTCTATCGACATACAGTATACCCATCTTAACCCACAAATGTCCAGGATTTTTGTGTCGTTCGGCACAGCAAAACGGGTGACCGGCCAGCAAGGACTATGGAAGAGCGGCGATGTCGTTGCGGGGTACGCCGACGAGGTAGATCCGGTTCTTGCCGCTGCGCTTCGCGTCGAGCAGGGCCTGGTCGGCGCGATCGAAGAGCTGCTCGGGGGTCGAACCGTCGCGGGGGAAACTGGCCAGGCCGCCGCTGATGGTCAGGACGCCCTCGCCCCGGGGTCCCAGCAGATGCAGGTCGGCGTTGCCCAGCGCCTGCTGGAATCGCTTGGCGACGGAGATGGCCTCCGTTGGGTGCTCGGCCGCGGCGGATCGCCTCTCGCGTGACACGCCGCCTGCGGGACGGTGCGGGTCGTCCCAGAAGACCACGGCGAACTCGTCGCCCCCGATCCGAGCGACCACGTCGTGGGGACGGCAACAGCGCCGCATCAGGATGGCCGCCTGTCGCAGGATCTCGTCACCGGTCATGTGGCCGTAGACGTCGTTGTAGTGCTTGAAGTTGTCGATGTCGAACATCAGGATTGTGGCGCGTCCGCGGGTCCGCCGGGCACGATCCAGAATCTGCCGGGCGAACTCCCGGATATACCGGCGGTTCTTCAGTCCGGTCAGATCGTCCGTCGTTGCCAGGCGTTCAAGATGGCGCAGTCTTCGTTGAACATCAACGGAGAGGTCTGCGGGATCGGAAATCTGAGGCTTGAGAGGCGTCTCCGACGGGGTCTGCACGCCCGGCTCGCCTGCGACGTGAGGGCACAAGGTCGCCCAACGGGTGGGATACAGGCAATACTCATCCACCAGCTTCTCCTCGCCGGGGATTGGGGTCGCCAGGCGACGTGCGATCGGCTCCTCGTGCATCCGGACGAGCAGGACAATTCTCGCCGACGAAGCTCTGCGAAGGGCCCTGAGCACCGAGTCAAGCTGGTGCGATGCACCCGCCATCACCAGGCCGATCGTGTCGAAGGCGTTACGGGCGGCCGTGTCGATCCCGTCCAGGACGTTCTCGCGGACCTCGCACAGGCGCCGGTCCAGAGTCCGGGCGTCCAGCAGGGCCTTGCCGACGTCTCCGATCAGCAACACCCGGCTTGTCTCCTGCGGCTGCGGAACCTTCATGCTACTCATCGCTCTGGCGCCCCAATAGTGCGACCAGTTCCGCCTCCGTGGCCCGCAGATCGTCTTCCATCAGATCAGCGAGGTCGGTCTGTGCGGGACCGCCCTCCGCCAGCCAATCCCTGAGAATCGGCTTTACCTGCTTCGGGTCGCCGACGACGCAGGCGCCCGAACGAACCGCGGCGAGCATCTCGCCGGCGCCGACCGCGGGGTCATGACGGACAAAACAACAGCAACGCTGCCCGTTCGCTTCCGCGATCTGAAAGAACCGGCCTTCTTCCCTGGCCAGTTCCCGCATCGCCCCTGCGATGAACACGCGGCGGCCACTCGCCCGGGCCACAATGGCAACCGCCGAGTATACATCCTCGCAACGGATGGTCTGCACCTGGCTCTCCCTCGCCAGGCGAACCATCGCCTGCACGAACTCACTGCATGGGTCCCCCACGACCACCATACAGGGATCGAGTCCTGGACTGCCTCCGGTCATCACCGATTCCCCTGCCTACCCGTCATTTCGCGCCGGCTCCTCTGCGCTCACGCACCATCCATGATCCTGTATCGTACCATGACCGCCGGGAAAGTCAAACCCAACCGGCGCAGGAATTCCACGGAGGGACATCGCGCAGCGATGCACAGAGGACCCGATCCTGCGACTTCCGCTGCGGCGTTACTGGGGTTTGAGCTCGTCGAGGTTCTTCTTGACCTGCGGCGAGTAGAAGCTCTCGGGGTACAGACTCAGGAAGCTGATCAGCATGTTCGTGGCCTGCAGGAGGTTGTCTTTCTTGGGATCGCGATGATACAGGCGAATGTTCAGGCGGCACAATTCGTACAGGGCCTGCATCCCGCCGTCGGTGTTCTGAAATTCCCGGCTCAGCTCACCCAGCCGCTCGGCGCGGCGCTGGTCGTCGGCGATCAGTTTCGCCTTCTCCAGAAACAGGTTGTCCCGCAGGGGATCCTTCTCTGCGAGGCTGGTTAGCAGCACGTCGAGCCGCCGCTCGTAGTCGAGGCTATGAGGATTGAGAAGGATGAATTCGGCCAGCCGACCCAGCGAGCCGGCCCCGTCGGCAAGGTTCTCCTCGCCGATCAGGCACCGCAACTCATGAATCCGCAGCAGCAGGTCTCGGAGCTTCTGCGAGGTCATCGCCGTGTCGGCAGGCGGACGGAACGCGCTGAAGAGGCTGTCGCTGGTCACCGCCTCCGCCTTCTCGCCGATCGCAAGCTGCTCGCGCACGATGGCATCCGCCTCGTCAAGAAGTACTCTGGCCATCTTCAGCTCCCTCTGGCCGGCGAGTTGCCTGGCCCCGCGCCAGCGAGCCTCGGCCGATTCGGGACTGCGGCCGAATTCGTTGTACAGGCGGAACCACACGCGGGCCGCCCGTTCCTGGGGGTAGTCCGTGTAGAAGTGGAGCATTTCATCCTGCTGAATTCGCCGAAGGTCCGGACTGTACTCGTGGAGCATGGCCTTGAAGTAGAGGGCAATCGGCATCCGACTACTGCGCGCCCGGCGGGTGACAATCTCGTTGTGCAGGGCCGCCGGCATCCAGCGAGGTTGGCGTGGACGGATGAAGCGGTCGTACTGGGTGTCGAGCCAGTCCCGCTTGTCCTGATACAACAGGTCATCGGAGAGGATCAGCCAGCTCGGCCAGCGATCCTCGATCAGCTCGATCTGGACCTCCCTCTTGAGCTCTTCCCGCAGCGGGATCGGCTCGGTGGGATAGGAATATCGCGAGCGATACTCCTTCTCCGTGGGGTCGGTGATGGTCCTGTCCAGGGCCTCCCGGATGCTCTGATCCCGGAATTCGAGCACTTCCTCGGGGCTGTTCTGCGCGACGTAGAGTTGGTAGTCCAGCTCGTCGAAGCCGATTTTCCAGACAAACACGCCGAGGGCCAGCATCAACGTGGTCGTGGTGAAGATCCAGATCAGGCCGGGCTTGTAGCGGGTGTAATGGCCAATCCCCAGGACCAGCCCGGCAACCGTCATGCCCGTCAGCCAGGCCCAGATCCATGGGGCGAATGAGAACCCCCATTCGAGTGGCTCGACGCCGCGGGTCCCACCGAAGATACCCCAGTACATCAATTGCGGCGCCAGGCATAGAGCGATCGCCGTGATGCGGGACCGGAACCGCAGCGGGCGGGCGGCCGCCGCCAGGCAACTCACGATCAGAAAGACTGCGAAGCCGGGCTGATCGGCCAGGAAGAAGACCGCCAGCACGAAGATGAAACTGTGCCCGAAGCTCATCAACTGCGCCGTCAGCACGGGCACAACCGCCAGAATCCCCATGAGCAGCCCGAGCACAATGATTTGCCAGGGGTACTCGAAGATGCTGACGCCGGTGCCCGTGCTGCGCCCGAGTTCCCAGAAATCCATGATTCGCTGGGAGGCGAAATCGAACGCCCAGAACCGGCCGGTCATGAGCCGGGACCAGAACAGGCAGGCCAGCGAGAACACAAACGCGGCCAGCAGCCAGTAGAACTGCACGTTTCTATGGCTGTAGTGGAGCGTCGGCCCGACCGTCAGGAAGGTCTTCGGAACCTTCTGCGTCTTTTCAAGCTCTTTGTTGTCCATAACGCAAGGAGTTTCAAGTTCGAAGTTTCGAGTTTGAAGCGGCCGGCCATTCCACTTCACACTTCAGACTTCCCACTTCCCGCTTGCTTTACGTCCCCTCGCCGCTGCTGGCGAGGTAGGCCTCCTGTTCGGGCGTCAGCTTGTCGATCGTGATTCCCATGGCTCGCAGCTTCAGAGCACACACCTGTTCCTCGATCTCCACGGGCACGTCATACACCCTGGCTTCGAGCTTGCCGGCGCGCTTGGCGACCCACTCGGCCTGGAGGGCCTGGGTGGCGAAGCTCATGTCCATCACGCTGGCGGGGTGGCCTTCCGCCGCCGCCAGGTTGATCAACCGGCCTTCGGCCAGGAGGTAGATGCGTTTCTTGCTGCTGATGACGTACTCATCGACGTTCCGCCGCACCCCCTTGTTGATCTTGCGGCTCAGCTTCGCCAGGCCGGGGATGTCGATCTCGACGTTGAAGTGCCCGCTGTTGGCGACGGTTGCCCGATCCTTCATCTTGCGGAAATGCTCGGGGCGAATCACGTGCTTATCGCCTGTGAGCGTCACGAACAGATCGCCCACCCTGGCCGCCTCGGACATCGGCATCACCTGGTACCCGTCCATGGCCGCCTCGATCGCCTTGATCGGATCGATCTCGGTGACGATGACGATCGCGCCCAGGCCGCGGGCCCGCATGGCGAACCCTCGTCCGCACCACCCGTAGCCGGCAACGACCACGTTCTTGCCTGCCATCAGGTAGGACGTCGCACGAATGACGCCGTCGACGGTGGACTGGCCGGTGCCGTAGCGGTTGTCGAACAGGTGTTTGCTCTTGGCGTCGTTGACGGCGATCACCGGGAACTTGAGCTTGCCCTGTTTGTCCATCGCACGCAGACGGATGACCCCCGTGGTGGTCTCTTCCATGCTGGCGATGATCCGCTCGGCATCCTGCTTGCGTTTCGTGTGCATCTCGTGGACGAGGTCGGCCCCATCGTCGAACGTAATGACCGGCTTGTGGTCGATGGCCGCGTTGATGTGCTTGTAATAGGTCGCTCGGTTCTCCCCGCGAATGGCGAAGGTCGGGATCCCGAAATCCTTCGTCAGCGAGGCCGCGACGTCATCCTGCGTGCTCAGCGGATTCGACGCGCACAGGACCAGGTTGGCCCCCGCCGCTTTCAGGGCGCGGGCCAGATTGGCGGTTTCCGCGGTGACGTGCAGGCACGCCGAGACGTTCTTGCCCTTGAGCGGCTTCTGCTTCGCGAACCGTTCGCGAATCGCCGCCAGAACGGGCATGTCGTTGTCCGCCCATAGAATTCTCCGCTTCCCTTCGGACGCCAACGACAAATCAGCGACATCGTATTTCATCCAGAAATCCTTTCAATTGTCCAGCCAAACGGAGGATTGTAGGGGAAATGCGCCGTCCGTGCAACCTTTTCTGGGCCCGGGATGCAGGCAATTCCGCCTGGGCGGACCGGATAGCCCATCGCTCGAAGAAATGGAGACAGCGCTGGCGACGCACACAAATCAGCGGAATCGGGAAGCACAAGGCGCGCCAACAGCGGAATCAGCGCCGGATATCCGGGCTATTCGACGCGCTCGCCCGGCCAGAGGCCCTGCGTGCCGACGTAGGAATACGTAACGTAGATCTGTACCCGGCGGCCGTCGACCTGGGTCTCGGCCAGAAGGTCCCGCGTCTGCTGGCGATGCCACTGGAAAGTCAGTGGGATGCTGGCATAGATGCCCTCGGGCAGCAGGCCCAGCGCCACCAACTCCCCGGCGGACTCCAGCTCGTACCGCGTGGAGAGCATCGTTCGGTTGAAGCTGACCTCCTGACCACCCAGGCGCACCGAGCCGGAATACGTGAAATAGGAGTCCTTCCCCGCGATGTCCTGATTCGCCTCTCGGAAGTCGGCGAACAGATGGGTCGTGGGATCGATCGTGTAGGGGCCGCGGGCCGTCGGCAGGGCAAACTGCATCTGAGCCGACAGGACCAGCGGGATCTTCACATCCGTCCCGGCCAGTGTGATCTCGGCGGTGTGCTGGATCGTGTCGGTCCGCACGGACAGCGTGTCCAAGACCACCGTGAGATCGCGGAAATCAATCGTCATCTGCATCTGCGTCGAGGCAGGGGTCAGGCGAAGATCCGCCGAGCTGATCTGGGCTTCCTGGCCATCAATGGAGGCGGCCAGCGTGCTGGTGCACCAAGCCCCCTCGGCGCCTTGCGTGAAGGCATAGGAGACCTCGCCCAAATCCTGCGGCTTGGAATAGGTGTACCATGCGATCCCTTCGTAAGTCCAGAGATCGGGGTAGTTCTCGATCAAATTGTCTTTCTCGTTCTCGTCCATCGTGTACACGTGGTAGCCGAGATCGCCCGACCAGAATCGGTAGACGGGCAGCGTGTCGAGGGGCTGGTGACCCTGCTTGAAGGCGTAGAACACGATGCCCTCATACGACCAGACCCCGTAGAACTCCCGCTGGACCAGCAGGCACTCCCCCTCGTCGATGGTCCAGAAGTGCGCCTTCAGGATGGGCGACCAGAACCGATACACGGGCGACAGAGTCTCCACGATGGGCTCGTAGTAGGCGTAGTACTCGATATCCTGATAGGTCCAGTCATAGGGCCACACACTGACGACGTAGTCCCGCTCGAACCCAAGGAGCGTGTAGAAGTGCTTGCCCAGGATCGACGACCAGAACCGGTACACCGGTCCCAGTCCTCGGAACTCGTACGCGCCCAGATCCACGGTGGCCCCGAATTGACGGGGATAGTTGTCGAGATCCCTCGCCTCGGCGGAAGGGACGTAGCAGGGGTCGCCCACATCGACGCACGGTGAATCCGGCGACAGACGGTAGTCGTCGTAGGCCGGCCCGGTGAACACCGGATCGCTGTCCATGTTCCCGTCCGACCACATGAGCGTGCAGTCGAGCTCCGCGTAGGCGCTGTCTCGACCGCCCTCGATGTCGCAATATTCCACCGTCGCGGCGCCCCCTTTGACGCTGCCGAGGTCATAACGAGAAAGGTACAGCGCCGCGCCCCGATTGGCGGTGTTTCGCCACAGAATGTTGTGACTGACCAATGAGCGGGCATTCCCCTTGCCGGCGATCGCACCGCCCTGCCCGGCCTCGTTGGCCACGAACGTGCAGTTGACGATCTGCGGCGTGCCCTTGTAGAGGCTGTGAACGCCTCCGCCCAGGCCGACGGCCGTGTTGCTCACCAGAACACAGTCGCTGAGCACGGTGCCGGCCCGATAGTTCAGGATCGCGCCGCCGTCCTGGGCTGCCGTGTTCGCCGTGAACGTGCAGCGATCGATTTGGGCACTGAAGTCACAGAGATACAGGGCCCCTCCCGAGCCGCCGGCGGAGTTGGCCGTGAACGTGCACCGGCTCAGATTCAACTCGCACGCCGATTCCGGATTGGACGCGACGCTGGCGTAGATCGCGCCGCCGTTGCCCGCCGTGTTCTCCTCGAAGATGCACCGCTCGACCGTCAGGCGGGCATCGAAGCTCACCACAGCGCCGCCGCGATTGGACTGGAACGTGCAGTTCTCTATATCGACGTCGCTGGTCGCGCAGAAGACGGCCCCCCGATCCGCCGAGACGCACCGGTTGTTCGAGAACGTGCAGCCGTTGAGCCGGACCTGGCTGTCGCGACAACTGAGCACGCTGCCCCACCAGGTGACGTAGTTCTTCGAGAACGTGCAGTTGTAGGCGCGGAACTGGGCGCCTTCGCAGAACACGATCCCGCCGGAGACGGAACCGTAGCCATGGAGGATCGTCAACCCTTCCAGGCTCAGCCGGCTGGTCTCTCCGGCAAGGACGTCAAAGAGACGGTGCATGTCGGAGGCGGTGCCCTGGCAGTCGATGATCGTGCCGGCCACGACAAGCGGGTCGTTCGGATCCACGCTGCAGATCGTGACGGCCTTGTTGCAGATGGACATGTCCCGATTGTTGTCGCCTGTGTACGTGCCCTCCTCGACAACGATCACGTCGCCGTTGGCGGCGGCATTGACCGCAGGCTTGAGAGAGCGATACCCGGCGGCAGCACTGCTGCCGACGCGAATCGTCTTCGCCTGTATCGCCGGCCCGATCACAAGGACGCAGGCGAGTGCGGCTATGCCCGCTCTACAGATATGCCGTTCCATACGATAATCTTCTCCAGAGACAACACACCGCTGATCTCTATCGACATATAGTATACCCACCTTAACATACGCATGTCTATGTTTTTTGTGCAGTTTAACATTAATATGGGCCGTGCCGGACGCTCCTCCATACCCACCGTACCGCAGCCGCAGAGGGAACTGTTTTCGGACGCCGTCGTCGGGGCCGTCCCTGGGTCTCGATCCGCCGGACATATAGACCTTCCTCGCATACCGCCTCCAACGTCCGTATTACCCGACTCGGGAGGGAATATCGACAGACGGATGGTTGCCTCCTGGGAGGTCACGCCGAGCGAAGAATAGTGAGGTGGCGCCGCAAGCCTTGTTAAGAAAAAGACTTACGTCAAAGCCAAGAGATGGCCGCGAATCCCCCGCCGTCAGAAGTTGGACTGAGGTCTTGTCCTGACGGCGCTCGTGCGAGACGATCGATCATTCGTCGCTTGCCTTTGCGTGTCCGCACATCCTGGCGACGATCCAGACGGCCACAACGACATAGACGCCGCACAGAGCCATCAGCGGGTAGATCAACTGAGGGATCGCCTTCAGAATCCCGTCCGACAGATAGGCCTGCGCCCAGCAGAGCGGCGCCATGCCCAGGAGAGTGCCCACCATGACTTTCCAGACGGGAATCCCGGCCAATCCTGCCGCATAGGATACGAGGTCCGAGGAGGTCAACGGATTGACGCGCAACAGCAGGATCAACCACATTCCGGACTTGGAGAGTCTCTCGCGGTACTTCTTCAGACGCCCTTGTTCCAGCCAGGATGCGAAGCGTTTCCCACCGAGAACTCGAACCAGCTCACAGGAAATCCCCGCTCCGAGGACGTTGCCGAGAAGCGAAAGCAATCCGCCCAGGAAGCCCCCGAACACCATGGCGCCGGGCGCATAGAGCATCAGTCCCGGAATCGGCGCCACGACCACTTCGACGGCCACAATGCCGACGTATGCGAGCGGGGCGACGGCGCCGAGGGAGTCGAAGTACTCCTGAATCCTCGCCACCTTGTCGCCCGCCGAGATCCCTGTCGTCAGAAGAACCGCAACAATGCCGCCGCCACGATAGGACCAGATCGCCGACCCGAGCAGCGCCATGGCAAGAATCACAGCCAGGCATGAGGCCGGGACCTCTGCGTTCCAATGCCGCAGACCACCAGAACGAGGTTTCGCGATCGAAGCCGTCGTATCCGTATCAGATACCGGAGCTGGACTGTGAGAATGGGATTTGGCCAAAACTACCCTCTGAATCAAAGTGCCAGACACAGATGACATAGGATACGCCCTGGCGTCCCACCTTAACACAAGTTTTTGCATCGGCTGACGATTCGCGCGGGCCGCCGCCGGGGGGAACCACCGACTCACGAACATCGAAACGCTCCCCGATCTGTCCCCACCCCCGAACCGGGTGACGCCGAATAGATGTTTGGGACTCCCGCGAAAAGATCTCGCGACCGTCCCTTCGACTGGCTCAGGACAGGCTTGACAACGGCTTGCTCATAGATGTCCCCCGATTCCTCAGAATACCTGACGGATGTACTGTACGCGCATCATGGCAACAACGAATAGGACAATCCAGCCCAAGCAGCGTACTACAGGCGTCCAAGAGTCAGGCAGCGGGCCGAATCGTGCAAGAAGAAGCACAGCCCCGACCATATCGGGCCACCAGATTGCGGCACAGGCAACCACCGCAAGGAATTCGCCTGCCTGTTGTCGCGGGAAGTGGCTGTTGCCCGATTCAGCGTTGGGTTGGAAGGCGGGGGCCAAAACGAACACGTCCACCACGATCAACAGACCGACGAATACCAACGACACCCATTGAGATCGATCCAATTCGCCATCCCTTCTCTTCTTTCGTGCGATGATGAGGCAACAGCCACTGCGACATGCCTATTGAGGCATCTCAAGTGGCCAGAATGCAGTATCGCCATCGGACTGATCTGTGCGATTCACAATCCTGGTTCCACCATCGTCATAACATCTTCAGGATCAGCCCTTATTTTAGATTCCGCTGAAGAACCCCGATCCGTGGGGAGTGTGTATTGTCTATCCTGAGCCTCTACTTCGCGGTGGCGCCCCGCGGAGGAGGGGGTCGTGACAAAATCCGAGGGAGTGCTCGGCGCAATGCTCC
>JBDKRX010000020.1:0-4244 GCA_039683175.1 Phycisphaerales bacterium | reverse complement strand
CTCTACGGCGTCGGGTTCCCGAACGAGGTCGCGTTGCGCTTCGACACAGCCAATGTCTGCTATGCTCTCGTCCGACGGGATGGGCAAGGCAATGCGCCTCATAGCGCCGTGCTCGGCATCAGTCGCGGCGACTACACGAAATGGGAATGGCACGATCTGGGCACGGAGTTCAACGGCTTCGGCGGCCCGAACTTCATTCAACTGCCGACGGGCCAGTGGCTTGCCGCCGGCCGGATGCACGAAGGCGGCGCGCACACCGCCCTGTGCCAGATCGACATGACCGAACACAAGATGACGAAACTCCTGAAACTCCCCAGCGGCGGCGACACCAGCTACCCCGGCCTCGTCTGGCACGATGGCCTGCTCTACCTGAGCTACTACTCCAGCCACGAGGGCAAGACCAGCATCTACCTGGCGAAAATCAAGCTCCTGTAGGCGGCGCCCTGTACACAATTGCCCCCCAGACGCGGTGAAAACCGTCAAGCCACCAGTCCGTGCAGCGCCTCAGGGTGTCGCGCGGCCACTCTGGGCAACGTGGCGGCCGCGCCGGAGGGCACTTTGCGCCCCTGCTCCCATTCCTGAAACGTACGCACGGATACTCCGAGCAACTCGGAAAGCTCCGCGTTCAAATCGCGGGTCTTCTCCCAGGCAGCCAGTCTCTTTGCAGTTGACTTGGCCATTTTCGAACATCTCCTTCAGTCGCCGGAGCAGCTTCGGGTCGGTATTCTCTTGCACGTTCTTCGCATATATGGTCACTATCCCGAACAGCCGTGAGCAGAGGCAACTCGATGAACGCGGCGCAGGAACACCGGGACCACTGGGAATCTTCGGGCGGTGGCTGCGACACTCACCGGCTCGACAACGACGAAGCTTCCGACACGGAAAGAGTTCTTCTCGGCTCGTCCAGCTCCAAGCGTTTGCTGGACATGGACTGCCCTCAGCGGCTCTCTGCGGAACGGTCAGGCGGATATATGACGGTCCACAGTTCACGCAGGCGGCTCCCCTCGTAAAAGGGGTAGTCAATCCAGGACCCTCGTGCTTGCTGCGATACCGGAACATACAACGAAAGCCCGCAGAACTCCGTGATCTCGTTTCGACGGTGCAGGGGGACAGCGATCGTGACAATCAACTCGTCTTGAACCCACTTTCTGAACTCTCTCAGCGAATCCGTCGATCGATGGTTGTCATTGAATGCCCGTTCCAGCCAGTGAAACAGGTCGTAGTTCGTTTCACCCTCATACTGAAAACACGGAGTCAATTCAGAAAGACCGGGAGCCTTGCCGGGACTGTCTCCCGTACCCAATAAGGCCTCGACCACCGGCTTCAAACAACTGGGGATTTCCTCCAGGGAGGGGCCGTTGACGCACACGTACTGTGCATAGTGCTCATCTGTATCCATCACCTGACGCGCCAACTGCGGTCCGGTAGCGTCCTGGTGTTCTGCAAGCCACCTCAGCGTCGATTCGTAGTACGTGTTCGGCGCTCCGACATTCATCTGCGAAGCCATCACGGCCTTCGCCGTGCCACGAAAGTTGTACAGGTTCTCGATCGATCCCCGGCCGCACTGCTGAAGAAACAGCAGGTCGAACTCTCCGGGGATTTCCTTCCGAAACTCCCGAAGTGCGCCTCCCGCGCGCCGGGCACTGAGCCAGTGGCCTTCCCGTCCTCTTCCCGGCCGCTCGTCAAGGCACATTTCATCCAGGCGGCCGCCGTGGTCGAGGAACACCACGGCGTAGTGCTTCGCGGGATGATGCGTCGCGACCCACGTCAGGTAGTCGCTCAGCACCTCCTCGGAAGCGCTGTCGTCGGTGCCCAGCAGCTCCCTCCCGCGGCCCTCGTTGGAGAGCGTATAGCGTCTGAGCCCGGATTGATCCGCATCATCCGCCAACACAGTCACAATGAGATTGGTTCCCTTCGTTCCCCTTTCCAGAGCCTCAAGGATTCCGGGGCCGTGACGCTCCAGGTCATTGTCGTAAGACATGTAGTAGACGAGCACCCACTCTCGCTTGGGGGGCGACGCTGCCGTCAGGGAGAGTCGTGCGAAGGCCGCCTCCGGCAGCAGGAACATGATAACCGTGGGCAATATGGTGCGAATGCGATTCATGTCTTCAACACGCGTGTTGGAACGGCCGGCACATCCGCAAGATGATAGCCGCACAACTGCAGATCATCGGCGTCTCGACGTCGTTATGGCTGAATGTCCGGGGCACTCCCAACATCCGATTTCCTTTCTCCTGCTGTGATGACGATAACACGCTACATCCGTCGATGCAACCGAATCAGCGGAAGAAATGGTCAGGTCCACCGTGCATCTTGGAGGAGTCGAGTCTTCTCAGGGAGGTTGAAGAGTCCGCGGGCGTTTCCGTGCATGATGGGGTCGATCAGGTCCATTGCGTCCGCTCGGCTCAGCCAGCCTTCTTCCACCAGTTCACTCAGGGCCAGGCCGATGCCCTGGCGGGCGATGGTTGCATGACCCAGGACCGGTTCCACCGGGATGTAATCCCCGCCGAAGGTGAGGATCTTGTTGGCCGGCGCGGTCACCAGGAACTTCTTCAGGAAGTCCTTGGCCGCCACCGGGCTGATGATCCAGGACCAGCACATATCGACATAGGCGTTCGCGTAGTGCTTGGCCGCCGCGAGCAACTCCTCGTAGTATGGATAGCATATGTGCATGAGGACGAACCGCGTCTCGGGGGCCTTGCGGCACAGGTCCGTGATCGAGCCGGGATTGCGCTGGAGCCGCCCGAGCGACATGTAGTTCTGGCCCGCGTAGTACCCCGTGTGCAGTTTCACCGGCAGCTTGTGCTCGGTGGCCCTTCGCACCGCCTGCCAGAACAGATGGTCCTCCAAGTCCTTTCGCTCCCCGCCGGTCAGGGACTCATTCGCCAGCCGCTTCTTGAAGATTCCTTCGACTTTCTCGGCCGGGACTTGCTCGTAGTCGATGTCCCTGCTATAGGCATTGCCCGACTTGACCGCGACCGCGTACTTGCCATACTTGTCGAACCACCAGTCGATGACGCGATGCCAATCGGCCAGGGAGCGGACCTCGATGCCCGTCGGCTTCCCGAGGCGGTCGAAGTCCGGGCCGTCGAACATCCCGACGATGCCGAGGTCCTGCATCAGGAGCGTGGGCATCTCCGTCTCGCCAAAAGGCGCGCTCAGGCAATTCACCTGGCAGGATTCGATCTTGCCCAGTTCGCACAGGATGCGCCGGTAGAAACCTGCGCATCGAGTCTTCTCATAACCCGCCTGCACCTTCTTCATGGTGCCGGCGGACAGGTCGTCCACATCGTAGAGCTTCCGCATCGCGATCCGCACGGCCTGCCCATAGCCGGTGTTCTTGACGGCAGGCCAGTACGGCTCCAGGAGCTTCCACTTGTCCACAGGGTCCGTCTTGGGCGAGAAGAACCGGTCGTATGTCTCTTTCGGCATGCCGGCCACAACCAGGTCGGAGTTCAGGTAGTGGTTCAGCAGTACGCTCCAATCATCCGCGGCAACGCGAGCGTGCGACGCAACCAGCCGCTCCTTCTCCTCGACCAGGTGCTCGTGCGTGTCGATCAGCGGAGTCTGGAACACCTTCTCGACGATAGCCGGATCTGCCCGGCCGTTCGTCACGACGCCGGGAGGCATTCCCTCCGATGCCCTTGCAGGCACGCCGACGACGGAACCCAATAGCGCCGCCGTGCCGACCCAACCGATGCCTTGGAGTGTGTCACGTCTCGAAATCGGACCCGTCTGCGCCATGCGTCGCCCTCTCACAGAGTGTCTTGACCGGCCACGTCGTGTGGTCCCGGCAACAACGTCATTCTCGTAGGATATCGGATCGCCAGCCAGGACGCAATGACTGTGGGTTGCCCACGTCACGGCAGTTCGCTATGCTATACCTGCCGACGAGGCAGGTCGCACCCTCGTTCGTTGGGGGCGGTCGGCAGAGCAGACAGACCAACAGATGGGAGCACTCGCAATGACCAGGATGATCCGGCGGTTGACGATTTCGCTTCTCGCATTGACGACATTGACAGGCCAAGCGCGTTCGGACCCGATCCAGGACCACTGGCCGACGTGGCGAGGGCCCCTGGGCTCGGGCGTCTCGCCGACGGGCAATCCGCCTCTTGTCTGGAGCGAGACGCAGAACATCCGGTGGAAGGCCCCGGTCCCAGGCAAAGGGACCTCCAGCCCTGTCGTCTGGGGCGACAGAATCTTCTTTCTGACCGCTATCGAGACGGACCGTGAGGGAACGCCGG